>JAEYPG010000142.1 GCA_023410975.1 Pseudomonadota bacterium | reverse complement strand
GCGCACGCCCTGGCGGGCGTGCGCGTGCTGATGGTGGAGGACAACTTCGTCAACATGACCATCTCCACGGCCATGCTGCAGCAGTGGGGTGCGCAGGTGACGGGCGCCGTCGACGGGTTGGAGGCGCTGGAGGCGGTGGACCGCGCGCTGCAGGAGAACCGTCCCTTCCAGGCGGTGCTGATGGACATGCAGATGCCGCGCATGGGCGGGCGCGAGGCCACGCGCGAGCTGCGCCGGCGCTTCGACCCGCAGACGCTGCCCATCGTGGCGCTGACCGCCGCGGCGCTGCCGGGCGAGCGCGACGAGGCGCTGGCCGCGGGCATGAACGACTTCCTCACCAAGCCCATCGACGCGTCCAGGCTGCTGGCGACGCTGCAGAGGGTGTTGAGGGTCTAGCCCCGCTTCCCCCTGCGCAGCAGCGCATGCAGCCCGATCGCGCCGAAGGTGGCGGTGCCGATGCCGCCCAGGGCGAAGTCGCCGAAGCGCAGCGTGAAGTCGCCCGTGCCCAGCACCAGCGTGATGGCCGCGACCATGAGGTTGGTGTTGTCGGAGAAGTCCACGCGGTTGGAGACCCAGATGCGCGCGCCGGAGACGGCGATCAGGCCGAAGACCACGATCGAGACGCCGCCCATCACCGCCAGCGGGATGGCCTGGATCAGCGCGCCGAACTTGGGGCTGAAGCCCAGCACCAGCGCCACCAGCGCCGCCACCACGAACATGGCCGTGGAGTAGATGCGCGTGGCGGCCATGACCCCGATGTTCTCGGCGTAGGTGGTCACGCCCGTGCTGCCGATGGCGCCGCTGGCCATGGTGGCCAGGCCGTCGCCGATGAAGGCGCGGCCCATGTAGGGGTTCATGTCGCGCCCGGTCATGGCGCCCACGGCCTTGAGGTGGCCCAGGTTCTCCGCCACCAGGATCACCGCCACCGGCGCGATCAGCAGCATGGCGTGGCCGTCGAAGACCGGCGCCGCGAAGCGCGGCAGCCCGAACCAGGGCGCCGCGGCCACGGCCGAGAGGTCGATGGGCTTGCCCAGGCCCAGGCCGTTGGTCAGCAGCGCGTACAGCAGCGAGGCGATGAGCAGGCCCACCAGGATCAGCAGCCGCTGCGCCAGGCCGCGGCTGAACACCGCCACCAGCGCCACGCTGACGAAGGTGGCGGCCTGCATCCAGGCGTCGAAGCCCGTGGGCGCCATGTTCTTCACCGGCACCGAGGCCAGGTTCAGCCCGATGACGGCCACCACCGCGCCCGTGACCACCGGCGGCATCAGCGACTCGATCCAGCGCGTGCCGGCGGCCGACACCAGCAGGCCCAGCAGCACGTACAGCGCGCCGCACGCGATGATCCCGCCCAGCGCCACGGGCAGGTTGGCGTTGGGGCCGCCGGCCTGGTAGCCGGTGGCGGCGATGACCACGCCGATGAAGGCGAAGCTCGATCCCAGGTAGCTGGGCACGCGCCCGCCGGTGAGCACGAAGAAGATCAGCGTGCCCACGCCGCTCATGAGGATGGCGACGTTGGGGTCGAAGCCCATGAGCAGCGGCGCCAGCACCGTCGCGCCGAACATGGCGATGACGTGCTGCACGCCCAGCGCGGCGGTCTGCGCCCAGGACAGGCGCTCATCGGGCGCCACCACGGCACCAGGAGGGGCGTCCACGGGACGCCAGCGGGGAAAAAGGCTCATGAGGGTTGCTCCAGCACTGCGGGCAATTCGGGAAAAAGGCGCGGCAGTGTAGAAGCCCCCCGCGTTTGAATGCCCGCTAACGTGCGGCTGCGCTAGATTCGGCCCCTGGAGTGGACCGAGGAGCCACGTGGACTACGCATTGCCCCGCCGGGGCCTGGAGCAGTTGCTCATCGACGAGGCGCCGCAGGCGCTGGTCGTCACCTCGCCCGAAGGGGAGGTATGGCTGTGGAACCGCATGGCACAGCAGACCTTCGGCTACACGGCCCAGGAGGCGCTGGGGCGCCCGCTGGCGGAGCTGCTGGTGCCGGCGGACCGCACCGAGGAGCATGCGATGCTGCAGCAGCGCGCACGGCTTGAAGGCGAGGCCCAGGCCCGCGCGGCCATGCGCCGCCACCAGGACGGACGGCTGCTGTACGTGGACCTGTTCGAGCGCGTCGTGCGCGAGGACGGCCCGGACGGCAGCGGCGAGGTGCGCTGCGTCATCAGCAGCTACCGCGACGTCACGGCGCAGAAGGTGACGCGTGACGCGCAGTGGATCGGCCAGCGCTACCGCAACCTGCTGGAGTCGGTGCCCGACGCCATCGTCATCGTCAACGACAGCGGGCGCATCGTGCTCTTCAACAGCCAGGCCGAGCGGCTGTTCGGGCGCCCGCGCGACCAGGTGCTGGGCTCCTCCATCGAGACGCTGCTGCCCGCGCGCTACCGCCACGCGCACATCGGCCACCGCACGCGCTACCACGGGGCGCCGCAGATGCGCAGCATGGGCGCGGGGCTGGAGCTCTACGGGCTGCGCGGCGACGGCAACGGCAGCGGCGAGGAGTTCCCGGTGGAGATCAGCCTGAGCCCGCTGGACACCGAAGAAGGCCGCTTCGTGATGAGCGCCATCCGCGACATCACCGAGCGCAAGCGCTTCGAGCGCGAGCTGCAGGAGAAGAACGCGGCGCTGCTGGTGGCCAACCAGGCCAAGGACCGCTTCCTGGCCACCATGAGCCACGAGCTGCGCACGCCGCTCAACGCCATCATCGGCTTCACCGGCATCCTGCTCATGCGGCTCAGCGGCGAGCTCAGCTCGGAGCAGGAGCGCCAGCTGGGCATCGTCAAGAGCAGCGCGGAGCACCTGCTGTCGCTGATCAACGACCTGCTGGACGTGGCGCGCATCCAGGCCGGCATGGTGCAGCTCAGCCCCGAGCCGGTGGACGTGGCCGCGCTGCTGCGCGAGGTGCATGCCAGCCTCATGCCGCTGGCGCAGGCCAAGTCGCTGGCCTTCGAGCTCGACATGCCCGAAGGCGCGCCGGTGCTGCAGGTGGACCGCCGCGCGCTGCGCCAGATCCTGATCAACCTCAGCAACAACGCCATCAAGTTCACCGAGCACGGCGCGGTGCGGCTGGAGCTGCGGCGCGAGGGCCGGGAGACGCTGGTGAAGGTCTGCGACACGGGCGTGGGCATCAGCGACGCGGACCAGCAGAAGCTCTTCGGCGCCTTCACGCAGGTGGGCGACCCGCGCCGGCGCCCCGAGGGCACCGGCATGGGGCTGCACCTAAGCGCCCGCCTGGCGGAGCTGCTGGGCGCGCGCATCGAGGTGGAAAGCCACGTGGGCGACGGCAGCTGCTTCACGCTGCGGTTCGGGGCGCAGGCGGGGACTGCGCCGGCCTGATAGGCCGCCGGGGCGCTCCGCTCAGACGCCAGCCCACCGCACGATCTGCGCCGCCGGCATCGCGCCGCTGAGGCGCGCCACCTCGCGGCCCTGCTGCAGCTTCAGCAGCGTGGGGATGCTGCGCACCTGGAAGCGCGCGGCGGTGTGCGGGTTGGCGTCGGTGTCCACCTTGACCAGCAGCGCGCGGCCCTTGAGCTCGCGCGCGGCCTGCTCGAAGGCGGGCGCCATGCTGCGGCAGGGGCCGCACCAGGGCGCCCACAGGTCCACGATCACCGGCAGCTCGGTGCGCGCCACGACGCGCTCGAAGTCGGCGTCGGTGAGCGCCAGCGGCCGGCCGTCGAGCAGGGCCTGGCCGCAGCGGCCGCACACCGGGTCCTCGCCCAGCCGGGCGCTGGGAATGCGGTTGAGCGCCGCGCAGTGCGGGCAGGCGACATGGGTGGAGGTAGAGGCAGCGTCCATCTCCCGATGGTGGAGGCGCGCGCGCCCTGCACAAGAGCGCCCCTGCCACGCCCCAGGAAAATTGCGCAACGCGGGAATAATGGGGCGACGCCACTCGTACACCCTCGCAAGTGGATGCTCCGGACAACTTCAAGCGGCTGCTGCTGGCGGCCATCCCGCGGCTGCGGCGCTATGCGCGCTCGCTGGTGTTCGACGCCGAGCGCGCCGACGACCTGGTACAGAGCACGCTGGAGCGGGCACTGGCGCGCTGGCAGCAGTTCGACGAGCGGCGCGACCTGCTGCTGTGGCTGCTGTCCATCGCGCACAACGCGCACCAGGACGGGCTGCGGCGCGACGCGCGGCTGTCGGTGCTGGAGCCCGAACGCATGGAGCAGGAGCTGGACCGCCAGGCCGGCGCGGTGCCGCCCCCGGACATCGGTCTGCGGCTGGACCTGCTGGCGGCGCTGCGCACGCTCACGCCGGAGCTGCGCGAGCCGCTGCTGCTGGTGCTGGTGGAGCAGCTGAGCTATGCCGAGGCGGCGCAGGTGCTGCGCATCCCGCCGGGCACCGTGATGTCGCGCATCAGCCGCGCGCGGCTGCTGTTGCGCCGGCTCCTGGGCGACGGCAAGCCGCCATCGCGCTCGCACCTGCGGCGCGTGGTCTGAGCGCAGTGAAAAGGCACGAGGGAATGGACGCCGACCGCATCGACGACGAACTGCTCAGCGCGTGGCTGGACGACGAGCTCGATCCGACGCAGCGCACGCAGGTGGAGCAATGGCTGCGCGAGCACCCGCTGGACGCCGAGCGCGTGCGCCAGTGGGGGGCCGACCGCGACGCGCTGCGCGCGCGCTTCGATCCGGTGCTCGACGAGCCGGTCCCGGCCTCGATGCAGCGGCTGCTGCAGGCGCGGCCGTGGTCGCAGCGCCCGTGGGCGCGCGCCGCGGCGGTGCTGCTGCTGGTGGGCGGCGGCGCGGTGCTGGGGGCGGGGGCGATGTGGCGCTGGCAGGACCTGCTGCCCGGTCCGCTGGCGCAGTCGCCGCGCCAGTGGGTGCACCGCGCGGCGGTGGCGCACGCGGTGTACGCCCCGGAGCAGCGCCACCCGGTGGAGGTGCGCGCGGGCGAGGAGCACCTGGTGCGCTGGCTCACCAAGCGCACCGCGCTGCCGGTGAAGCTGTTCGACCTGCAGGCCCAGGGTTTCAGCCTGGTGGGCGGGCGGCTGCTGCCCGACGCCGAGGGGCCGAGCGCGCAGCTGATGTACGAGGACGGCGAGAAGCACCGCGTCACGGTGTACCTGCGCAAGCCCGAGGCCGGCACGCCGGCGGCGTTCCGCTTCGAGCGCCAGGACGGGCTCAACCTGTTCTACTGGGTCGAGAGCGGCTGCGGCTACGCGCTGGTGGGCGACCTGCCGCGCGACCAGCTGCTGGCGCTGGCGATGGAGATCCACCGGCAGCAGACGGGGCAGGCGGGGGCGGGCGGCTGAGCCCGGGCAGGCCGGCCAACCCGGCTGCCTAGAATCCCGCGATGCCTCCTTCCACCGCCGCCGCGGCCGCGGCGCGCACCCCGGCCCAGCGCGCCGCCGCCGTCCACCGCTTCCTCGCCGTCACGCTGCTGGGCTTCGCCTCGGGGCTGCCGCTGGCGCTCACCGGGCAGGCCATGCAGGCCTGGCTCTCGGCCGAGGGGCTGGACGTGGCCACCATCGGCTTCCTCAGCCTCGTGGGCCTGCCCTACACCTTCAAGTTCCTGTGGGCGCCGCTGATGGACCGCTTCGAGCCGCCCGGGCTGGGCCGGCGCCGCGGCTGGCTGGTGCTCACGCAGCTGCTGCTGGCCGGCGCGCTGCTGCTCATGGCCTCCACGCCGCCGGCGGGCGCCACGCGCGCCTTCGCGCTGCTGGCGGTGGCGGTGGCCTTCCTCTCGGCCTCGCAGGACGTGGTGATCGACGCCTACCGCACCGACCTGCTGCCCGCGCGCGAGCGCGGCCTGGGCTCCTCGCTCAACGTCATGGGCTACCGGCTGGCGATGATCCTCTCCGGCGGCGTGGCGCTGATCTGGACCGACCCGGCCCAGGGCGGTGGCTTCACCTGGCCCGCGGTGTACCGGCTGATGGCGATGCTCATGATCGGCGCCGCCGTCGTCTCCGCCGTGCTGCTGCCGCGGCTGCCGCGCGCCACCGCGCCGCGCACGCTGGCGCGCCACGACGTCACCGGCTTCCTGGCGGTCATGGCCGCGGTGGCCGCGGGCTACCTGCTCAGCGACCGCTTCGCGCTGCCCATCGCCCAGGGGCTGCTGGCGCCGCTGTGGAGCGGCAGCGCCCTGGCGCCGGCGCTGCAAGTGAAATGGACCGAGCTGCTGGCGCTGATGCTGGGCATCGCCTTCACGCTGCCGCTGGCGGCCTGGGCCGCGCGCAAGGCGCAGTTCGAGACGCTGCTGCAGGGGCTGCGCAGCTACTTCGGCCAGCCCGGCGCGGGCGCGTTCCTGGCCTTCATCGTCCTCTACAAGCTGGGCGACGCCTTCGCCGGCTCGCTGCTGACACCCTTCCTGCTCAAGGCCATGGCCTTCAGCCCGGCCGAGGTGGGCGTGGTCAACAAGCTCATCGGGCTGTGGCTGACCATCCTGGGCGCGCTGGTGGGCGGGGCGCTGATGCTCAAGCTCGGCCTGTGGCGCTCGCTGCTGGTGTTCGGGCTGCTGCAGATGGCGAGCAACCTGGGCTTCTGGTGGCTGGCGGTGTCGGGCAAGGGCGTGATCCCGGGCCTGGTGGTGCCGGCCTTCGACTGGGGCTTCCTGCACCTGGCGCAGCCCACGCCGGTGGACGGCGGGCTGCTGCTGGTGGTGGCGCTGGAGAACCTCTCCGGCGGCATGGGCACCGCAGCCTTCGTCGCCTTCCTGATGAGCCTGTGCAACCAGCGCTTCACGGCCACGCAGTACGCGCTGCTGAGCGCCTTCGCGGCGGTGGGGCGCGTGTGGGTGGGGCCGCTGGCGGGGGTGCTGGCCGAGTCCATCGGCTGGCCCGACTTCTTCATCGTCTCCACACTGGCGGCGCTGCCGGCGCTGGCGATGCTGTGGGCGCTGCGCGCCAGCGTGCGCGCGCTGGAGGTGGACCCGGACGCGCCCGCGGCGGCCGACGACTGATGGGCCGCGTGCCGCGCCCTTGCAGGGCCTCCATGAAATCCCCAACTCACGTCAGCCGGGCATGCACCGTGCCCGTTCTGAGCCATTCCAACGATCAACACGCCGCCCTGTCCGGCAACCGCATGCCATGAGCACCGACGCCTTCCGCACCGATGCAGACATCTCCTCCGCGCCGCTGGCGCACGCCGGCTGCCGCTGCGCGGGTTGCCTCGCGAGCCCGTCGCGGCGGCTGTTCACCGGGGCGCTGCTGACGGGGGCGCTGCTGCCGGCCATGGCGCAGGGCGTGCGCGAGGAGGTGGGCTCGGAGTCCACCTTCTCCAAGCTGGTGCCGGCCGAGGAGGTGGAGGCCGCGGCGGCGCAGCAGTACCGCAAGATGCTGGCCGAGGCCTCGCAGCAGCGCGCGCTGGCGCCGGAATCGAACCAGCAGCTGCAGCGGCTGCGCTACATCGCGCAGCGCATCATTCCCTTCGCCGACGACTGGAACCAGCGCGCGCGGCAGTGGAAGTGGGAGGTGAACCTGATCGGCAGCAAGGAGCTCAACGCCTTCTGCATGCCGGGCGGGAAGATCGCGTTCTTCTACGGGATCCTGCAGCAGCTGCAGCTCAGCGACGCCGAGGTGGCGACGATCATGGGCCACGAGGTGGCGCACGCGCTGCGCGAGCACGCGCGCGAGCGCATGGGCAAGTCGGCCGCGACGCAACTGGGCGCCGGGGCGCTGTCGGCGCTGCTGGGGCTGGGCAACCTGGGCAATCAGGTGCTGGGCATGGGCAGCCAGCTGCTGACGCTCAAGTTCAGCCGCGAGGACGAGTCCGAGGCGGACATCGTGGGCATGGAGCTGGCGGCGCGCGCGGGCTACGACCCGGCCGCCGGCGTGAGCCTGTGGCAGAAGATGATGGCCGCCAGCCAGGGCGAGCCGCTGGCCTTCATGTCCACGCACCCCACCGGCGCGACGCGCATCCGCGACATCCAGGCCCGGCTGCCGCGCGTGCAGCCGCTGTACGCGCAGGCGCCGAAGCCCACGCAGCAGTTCGGGCCACCGGCGCGCAGCGCGGGGAAGTAATCCGTCTCCGTTCGGGCTGAGCCTGTCGAAGCCCCGCCACACGGTCGGGCAGCAGGCCCTTCGACAAGCCTGTCCTGAGCTTGTCGAAGGGCTCAGGGCGAACGGGAAGGCTGTTCAGGTCCCCCGCACGTATGGATTGAACTTGCGCTCCTCGCCGAAGCTGCTTTCCGGCCCGTGGCCGGGGATGAACACCGTGTCGTTGCCCATGGGCCACAGGCGCTGGGTGATGCTGGCGATGAGCTGGTCGTGGTTGCCCTGCGGGAAGTCGGTGCGGCCGATGCTGCCGGCGAACAGCACGTCGCCCACGAAGCAGCGCTTGATCTCGGGCGCATGGAACACGACGTGGCCCGGGGTGTGGCCGGGGCAGTGCCGCACGTGAACCTCGCTCTGGCCGAGCTGCACCGTCTCGCCGTCCTCCAGCCAGCGCGTGGGCGCGAAGGGCTCGGCCGGCGGGAAGCCGAACATGCAGCTCTGCTGCGCCAGGCCGTCGATCCAGAACTGGTCGGCGCGCTGCGGGCCGACGATGGGCAGCTGCTCCTCGCGCGCGAGCTGCCCGACGCCGCCGGCGTGGTCGATGTGCGCATGCGTGACCCACAGGGCCACGAGCTTCAGGCCGCGCTCCTGCACGGCGGCGCGCAGCACGCCCAGCTCGCCGCCGGCGTCGATGAGCACGGCTTCCTGGGTCTGGTCGCACCACAGCAGCGAGCAGTTCTGCTGGAACGGGGTGACGGGGATGGTTTGGTAACGAAGCATGGCCGCCATTGTGGCGGGCGCGGCGCGGGCATCGCGCGTGCCGCAAGGAGGAGCGATGGAGCACAGCGCAGCACGAATCCCTGCCATCGGTCCTGAGC
>JAEYPG010000131.1 GCA_023410975.1 Pseudomonadota bacterium | reverse complement strand
CTTCCCCGTTCGCCCTGAGCTTGTCGAAGGGCCTGCGAGCCAGTCGGGCCCCAGGGCTTCAACAGGCTCAGCCCGAACGGAAGCTGTCGCTCAGCAAGCGAACATGGAATCAGCGCGGCAGGAACAGCAGCCACACGACCAGCAGCAGGTTGAACAGCAGCGACACCACCAGCGCTGCCTTCCACAGCGCCAGCGGGTCGCGCACGGCCAGCGGCGTGGCCAGGGGCGCGCCGATGCTGCGCGAGGCGCCGCGCTGCAGCGCCAGCAGCAGCTCCTCGGCGGTCTCGAAGCGCTGGCGCGGGTCGCGCGCCACGGCCTTGAGCACCAGGTGGTCCAGCCAGATCGGCACGTCCGGACGCAGCCGCGTCGGCGGCCGCGGGTCACGCCTGAAGCGCGCGGTCTGCCAGGGCTCGACCTCCCCGTAAGGCAACTGGCCCGTCAGCCACTGGTACAGCGTCGCGCCCAGCGCGAAGAGGTCGCTGCCGCTGTCAGCCGCCGCGCCCTCCCACTGCTCGGGGTTCATGAAGCTGGGCGTGCCGGCGTGCAGCTCGCGCTGCGCCGCCGAGGCGTGCGCGCTCACGGCGGTGCCCAGGTCCAGCAGCCGCCACTGGCCGTCCTCGCCCAGGTGCAGGTTTCCCGGCTTGAGGTCGCGGTGCACCACGCCCAGCCGGTGCAGCCGGCCCACGGCGCGGGTGACGGCGATGGCGCCGCGCACCACCTCGTCCACGCTGAAGCGCTGCCCGGACTGGAGCAGCTGCTCCAGGGTGCGCCCGCCATGCCAGTCGAACACGGTGTAGAGCGCCGTGGCGTCCGTCACCTCGTGCACGCGGATGAAGCCCGGCGCCCCGGCCTCGGCCAGGCGCAGGCCCAGCCAGGCCTCGTGGGCGAGCATGGCGCGCTCCTCGGGGTCGCTGGCGCGGGCCTCGTGCAGCGTCTTGACCGCCACCAGCGCGCCCTGCGGGCCGCGCGCCTGGTAGAGGCGGTGCACGCCGTTGTCGGCCACCAGCGCCGTGATGGCGAAGCCGTCGAGCCGCTCGCCCACCTTGAGCTTGCCGGGCGCGGGCAGCTGGCGGCTGCGGACGAGCTCGTCCTCCAGCCGGCCGGCGTCCAGCCCCAGCACCCGCACCACCAGCGCGCTGGCGTTGTCGCGGCCGCCGGCGGCGATGGCCGCCTCGACGATGGCCTCGCTTGCCTCCTGGGCCGTGCCCTGGGCCGCCAGCTGCGCCAGCCGCGCGCGCTTGAGCACGCCGTGCACGCCGTCGGTGGTGAGCACGAACACGTCGCCCACGCGCAGCAGGCCCTGGGCGTAGTCCACGCTCAGCGCCTCGTCCAGGCCCACGGCGCGGGTGAGGCGGCTGCGCTGGTCGGGATGCTCGAAGGCGTGGTCCTGCGTCAGCGGCGCGAATTCCCCGCCGCTGAGCAGCCAGGCGCGCGTGTCGCCCACGTGCGCCACGGTGTAGCCGCGGCCTTCCAGCGCCAGCGCGGTGAGCGTGGTCAGCGCCGTGGCGGGCTCGTCCACGCGGCCGGCCTCGCGCCGGTGCCAGCCGCCGCCGAGCTGGCGCTGGCGGTTCACGGCCACGAGCCAGCTGTTCTGCGCCGCGATGAGGCGGTCCAGCACCACGGTGGTGTCCCAGGTGGGCGGCGCGGCGAAGAAGTCCGACAGCAGCCCCATCACGCTGGTCTGCGCCGCCTCGCGGCCGCCGCCGCCGGTGGACACGCCGTCGGCGATGGCCGCCACCAGGCCGCGCTTCTCGCGCAGCGCACCGGCGAAATCCTCGTTGACCTCCCTGGGACCGCGCCGGCTCGCGTGCCCGATGTCGACCTCAAAGCTCATGCGGCGATTGTCCGCGCGACGAATTCGATCTCTTGCTCCTCCTGAAGGAACGCAGCCATGAAGAAGATGAAACTGGTTCTGATCGGCAACGGCATGGCCGGCGTGCGCACGCTCGAAGAGCTGCTCAAGATCGCGCCCGATCTCTACGACATCACCGTCTTCGGTGCCGAGCCGCACCCGAACTACAACCGCATCCTGCTGTCGCCCGTGCTGGCCGGCGAGCAGACCATCGACGAGATCATCCTCAACCCGCTGGCGTGGTACGAGGAGAACGGCATCACGCTGCACCTGGGCTGCGAGGTCACGGAGGTCAACCGCGCCAAGCGCGTCGTGCACGGCCGCTGCGAGGACGGCAGCGCCATCGAGGCGCCCTATGACCGGCTGCTGATCGCCACCGGCTCCAACCCCTTCATCCTCCCGGTGCCGGGCAAGGACCTGCAGGGCGTGATCGCCTACCGCGACATCGCCGACACCGAGTACATGATCGAGACGGCCAAGACGCACAAGCACGCCGTCGTCATCGGCGGCGGCCTGCTGGGCCTGGAGGCGGCCAACGGGCTGATGCTGCGCGGCATGCAGGTCACGGTGGTGCACATCTCCAACACGCTGATGGAGCGCCAGCTCGACGACGTGGCCGGCAAGATGCTGCAGCAGTCGCTGCAGGAGCGCGGGCTGCGCTTCGCGATGGGCGCGCAGACGCAGGCGCTCATCGGCGACAAGGACGGCCGGGTGATGGCGGTGCAGTTCAAGGACGGCAGCGAGATCCCGGCCGACCTGGTGGTGATGGCGGCGGGCATCCGCCCCAACACCACGCTGGCCGAGAAGATCGGCCTGCACTGCAACCGCGGCATCGTCGTCACCGACACACTGCAGACCGTCACCGACCCGCGCGTCTACGCCGTGGGCGAGTGCGCCGCGCACCGCGGCATCGCCTACGGGCTGGTGGCGCCGCTGTTCGAGCAGGGCAAGGTGTGCGCGACGCACCTGGCGCAGTTCGGCATCGGCCGCTACCAGGGCAGCCAGACCAGCACCAAGCTCAAGGTCACGGGCATCGACCTGTTCTCCGCGGGCGACTTCAACGGCGGCGAGGACTGCGAGGAGATCGTGCTCAGCGACCCCTTCGGCGGCGTCTACAAGAAGCTGGTGCTCAAGGACGACAAGCTCGTGGGCGCCTGCCTCTACGGCGACACGGCCGACGGCGCCTGGTACTTCAAGCTGCTGCGCGAGGGCCGCAGCGTCGCGGACCTGCGCGACAAGCTGATGTTCGGCGAGAACCACCTGGGCGACGCCGGCCACCAGGGCCACAGCAAGGCCGCGAGCATGGCCGACGAGGACGAGGTCTGCGGCTGCAACGGCGTGACCAAGGGCGCGATCTGCAAGGCGATCAAGGACAAGGGGCTGTTCACGCTGGAGGAGGTGCGCAAGCACACCAAGGCCAGCGCCTCCTGCGGCTCCTGCACCGGGCTGGTGGAGCAGATCCTGATGTTCACCGCCGGCGGCGACTACTCCGCCACGCCCAAGAAGAAGGCGATGTGCGGCTGCACCGAGCACAGCCACCAGGACGTGCGCGACGCCATCCGCGCCGAGAAGCTGCTGAGCGTGGACGCGGTGTACCAGACCCTGGGCTGGCGCAATGCCAACGGCTGCTCCAGCTGCCGCCCGGCGATCAACTACTACCTGCTGAGCACCTGGCCCAAGGAGGCGCGGGACGATCCGCAGAGCCGCTTCATCAACGAGCGCGGCCACGCCAACATCCAGAAGGACGGCAGCTACTCCGTGATTCCGCGCATGTGGGGCGGCGAGACCAGCGCCGCCGACCTGCGCCGCATCGCCGACGTGGTGGACAAGTACGCCATTCCCACCGTCAAGGTCACGGGCGGGCAGCGCATCGACCTGCTGGGCGTGAAGAAGGAGGACCTGCAGTCGGTCTGGCGCGACCTGGGCATGCCCAGCGGCCTGGCCTACGCCAAGTCGCTGCGCACGGTGAAGACCTGCGTGGGCGCCGAGTGGTGCCGCTTCGGCACCCAGGACAGCACGCAGCTGGGCAAGGACCTGGAGCACGCGCTGTGGGCGATGTACTCGCCGCACAAGGTCAAGATGGCCGTCAGCGGCTGCCCGCGCAACTGCGCCGAGTCCGGCACCAAGGACGTGGGCGTCATCGGCGTGGACTCCGGCTGGGAGATCCACATCGCGGGCAACGGCGGCATCAAGACCGAGGTGGCGCAGTTCTTCGTGAAGGTGAAGACGGCCGAGGAGGTACTGGAATACGCCGGCGCCTTCCTGCAGCTCTACCGCGAGGAAGGCTGGTACCTGGAGCGCACGGTGCACTACGTCGAGCGCGTGGGGCTGGACCACGTCAAGAAGCGCGTGCTGGAGGACGCCGAGAACCGCAAGGCGCTGTGGGCGCGGCTGCAGTTCGCGCTCGACGGCCAGCCCGACCCCTGGCAGGAAGCCGTCAAGGCCGGCGTGGACACGCGCCAGTTCGAGCCGCTGCGCCTGAGCGCCGAGGCCCTGGCCACGGCCGATATCAAAGCCTGATGACCCCCCTGGAAAGCACCGATCCCATGAGCGCCTGGATTCCCGTCTGCACCCTCGACGACCTGCCCCTGCTGGGGGCCCGCCGCCTGGAACGCCCCAAGGGCGCGCCGGTGGCGGTGTTCCGCAACGCCGACAACGAGGTGTTCGCGCTGCTGGACCGCTGCCCGCACAAGGGCGGCCCGCTGTCGCAGGGCATCGTCAGCGGCCGCAGCGTCGCCTGCCCGCTGCACAACTGGAGCATCGGCCTGGACAGCGGCCAGGTGGCCGCGCCCGACGAGGGCTGCACCCCGGCCTTCGCCGTCAAGGTGGAAGGCAACGTGGTGCACCTGGACCGCGAGCAGATCGCCACCCTGGGCATCGACCTGCCGCTGCCCCAGGCCGGCCCCTGCCGCGGCTCGCGCCCCGAGCTCAAGCCCACCCCGCAACAGACTTGACAGCAAGCCCATGAAGTCCACGGACTTTCAAGCCCCGTTCGGGCTGAGCCTGTCGAAGCCCCTGCAGCGACGTCCGAGCGCCTGCCCTTCGACAAGCTCAGGGCGAACGGGGGAGCTCTCGTCCAACGACTTCCTGAAGTTCGCATGAGCGTCCACCACGGTTTTGACATGGCTGAAACCCGTTCCACCTGCCCCTACTGCGGCGTCGGCTGCGGCGTGATCATCGAGAGCGATGGCGCGCAGATCACCGGCGTGCGCGGCGACCCCGAGCACCCGGCCAACTTCGGACGGCTGTGCAGCAAGGGCAGCACGCTGCACCTCACCGCCGCTGCGCCCGTGACGCTGCAGCAGCGCCTGCTGGCCCCGATGCACCGCGCGCAGCGCGGCGCCGCGCCGCAGCGCGTGGGCTGGAACGAGGCCCTGTCGCTGGCCACGGACCGCTTCGAGGACGTGCTCCGCCGCCACGGCCCGGACGCCGTGGGCTTCTACCTCTCCGGGCAGCTGCTGACCGAGGACTACTACGTCTTCAACAAGCTGGCCAAGGGGCTGGTCGGCACCAACAACGTCGACACCAACTCGCGGCTGTGCATGAGCTCCGCGGTGGCCGGCTACAAGGCGACGCTGGGCGCCGACGCGCCGCCCGCCTGCTACGACGATCTGGCGCAGGCCCGCACCCTCTTCATCGCCGGCTCCAACACGGCCTGGGCGCACCCGATCCTCATGCGCCGCATCGAGGACGCCAAGCGCGCCAATCCGGCGCTGCGGCTGATCGTGGTCGACCCGCGCCGCACCGAGACGGCGCAGCTGGCCGACCTGCACCTGCCGCTGCTGCCAGGCACCGACGTGGCGCTGTTCCACGGCCTGCTGCACCTGATGCTGTGGGACGGCCTGACCGACAACGCCTGGATCGCCGCCCACACCAGCGGCTTCGACGCACTGCGCAACCGGGTGCGCGAGTACACGCCGCGCGAGACGGCGCGCATCACGGGCCTGCGCGAGCAGGACATCCTCACCGCCGCGCGCTGGTTCGCCGGGCTGGATGGCCAGGACGGCCCCAGCGGCCCGCGCGCCCCGACGCTGTCGCTGTACTGCCAGGGCCTGAACCAGAGCCGCAACGGCACCGCGAAGAACGCCGCGCTCATCAACCTGCACCTGGCCACCGGCCAGATCGGCAAGCCCGGCGCGGGCCCCTTCTCGCTCACCGGCCAGCCCAACGCCATGGGCGGGCGCGAGGTGGGCGGCCTGTCCAACCTGCTGTCGGCGCACCGTGACCTGGCCAACCCCGGGCACCGTGCCGAGGTGGCGCGGCTGTGGGGCCTGGAGGACGTGCCCTGGCGTCCGGGCAAGACGGCCGTCGAGATGTTCGAGGCGGCGGCGGACGGCGAGATCAAGGCGCTGTGGATCGCATGCACCAATCCGGCGCAGTCGCTGCCCGACCAGGCCACCGTGCGCCGCGCGCTGCAGCAGGCAGAGTTCGTGGTGGTGCAGGAGGCTTTCAAGGACACCGCCACCGCGGCCTTCGCCGACCTGCTGCTGCCGGCGGCCACCTGGGGCGAAAAGGAGGGAACCGTCACCAACAGCGAGCGCCGCATCAGCCGCGTGCGCCCGGCAGTGGCCGCGCCGGGCGAGGCCCGCACCGACTTCTCCATCGCCACCGAGTTCGCGCAGCGGCTGGAAGGCCGGCTGCGCCCGAACAAGCCGTCGCTGTTCGCCTATGCCGGCCCCGAGGCGGCGTGGAACGAGCACCGCGAGAGCACGCGCGGGCGCGACCTGGACATCACCGGCCTGAGCTGGGCGATGCTCGAAGCGCAGGGGCCGCAGCAGTGGCCGCTGCCCGAAGGCGCTGCGCAGGGGCGCGCGCGCCTGTACGAGGACGGCGTGTTCCCCACCGCGGACGGCAAGGCGAAGTTCGCCGACCTGCCCTACGAGGGCGTGGCCGAGCCGCGCGACGGGCGATTCCCCTTCAGCCTCAACACCGGACGGCTGCGCGACCAGTGGCACGGCATGAGCCGCACCGGCGTGCTGGGCCGGCTCTTCGGGCACGTGCCCGAGCCGGCGGTGGAGCTGAACCCGCAGGAGATGGCGCGGCTGAAGCTGGCCGAGGGCGACCTGGTGTACGTGACCTCGCGCCGCGGCGCCATCGTGCTGCCGGCCGCCGCGAGCGAGGCCATCCCGCTGACGCAGGCCTACGTGCCGATGCACTGGGGCTCCGAGTTCGTCTCCGGCCGCAGCAGCCGCGGCGAGCCGCTGGCGGGCGTGAACGCCCTCACCTCGCCGGCGTTCTGCCCCATCTCCAAGCAGCCCGAGCTCAAGCATGCGGCGGTGAAGCTGCTCAAGGCCGAGCTGCCGTGGAAGCTGCTGGCGCTGGCGTGGCTGCCGCAGGAGCGCGCGCACGCGGCACGCGCAGAGTTGCGGGCGCTGATGGAGCGCTTCGACTACGCCAGCTGCGTGCCCTTCGGCCACGAGCGCAGCGGCGTGCTGTTCCGCGCCGCGGCCGACGCGCCGCCGCCGCGGGGGTTGGTCGACGAGATCGAGCGGCTGCTGGGGCTGGACGCCGACGGGGCGCGCGCGCTGCGCTACGAGGACCGCAAGCGCGGCCAGCGCCGCACCGTGCGGCTGAGCAGCGCCGGTGGCGACAGCCGGCTGGAGGCGGTGCTGCTGGCCGGCGACGTCAGCGCCGAAGGGTGGATCAAGGCCCTGCTGCAGGAGGAGCTGCCGGCGCAGGCCTACGGCCGCATGCTGCTGGCCCCCGGCGCCAAGGCGCCCGTGGCGCTGGCGCCGCGCGGCAAGCAGGTGTGCGCCTGCTTCAACGTCAGCGAGCCGCAGATCCGCGAGGCGCTGGGCAGTTGCCTGGGCAACGCTTCGGACCGCCTGGCGCAGCTGCAGGGACGGCTGCGCTGCGGCACCAACTGCGGCTCCTGCGTGCCCGCGCTCAAGACGCTGGTGGAAGCCACGCCGGCCGGCGCGGTGCCGGCGGTGGCGGCCTGAGACCAGTCCCTCAACCTCTGCACAGGCTCTCCCCGGTCACCGGCCTGCAGGTGGCGGACAAGCGTGCGGAACGCCCGCATCGCCCCGGCGCCGGCATGCCGGCCCGCTTCTTGCGAAACCGGGCCGGGAGACAATTCGACATGAGCATTTCGACCTACCTCAAGGAAATCGGCCGCGGCGCCAATGGCGCGCGTTCGCTCACGGTGGAGCAGGCGCAGGACCTCATGGGCCAGGTGCTCGACGGGGCCGCCAGCGACCTGGAGATCGGCGCCTTCGCCATCGCGATGCGCATGAAGGGCGAGACCGCCGACGAGCTCGCGGGCTTCCTGGCCGCGGCGCACGAGCGCTGCCTGGCCATCCCCTCCGACCGGCCGGTGGTGCTGCTGCCCAGCTACAACGGCTCGCGCCGGCTGCCCAACCTCACGCCGCTGCTGGCGCTGCGCCTGGCGCAGGAAGGCGCGCGCGTGCTGGTGCACGGCCCGCTGCATGACCCTTCGCGCGTGACCAGCGCCGAGGTGCTGCGCGACCTGGGCCTGCCCGCGGTCAGCAGCGTGCAGGAGGTGGAGCGGGCCTGGGCGCGGCATGAGCCGGCCTACATGCGCATCGACGCGCTGTGCCCGCCGCTGGCGCGGCTGCTGGACGTGCGCTGGGTCCTCGGCCTGCGCAACTCCGGGCACACCATCGCCAAGATGCTCGACCCCGTGCGCGGCGCGCGCGGGCTGCGCGTGACGAACTACACCCATCCCGAGTTCGGCCAGCTGCTGGCGCAGTACGCGCAGAACACGGGCGCCGACATGCTGCTGCTGCGCGGCACCGAGGGCGAGCCCGTGGCCGACCCGCGCCGGCTGCCGCGCATGGACCTGACGCTGCAGGGCACGCTGAACGCCGAGCTGTCGTGCGCGCCCCAGGAAGGTGCATTGGCGCAGCTGCCGGTGCTGCCGCGCGAGAACGACGCCGCCACCACCGCCGTCTACATCCAGGCCGTGCTCAGCGGCGAGAAGCCTGTGCCCGCGCCGCTGGAGCGCCAGGTGGAACTGCTGATGGGCGCGCTGGCGGCCATGCAGGACGAGGCGCTGGCACAAAGCGCTTGAAGAGGCTTCAAAGATGACAAACCGGACAGCGCCCCACGCTTCTTCCGCCATGTCCGCCGCCACCCGGCTGCAGGCCCTGTCCGGCCAGCGCTCATCCAGCCGCCGCGCCCTGGGCGACTGCACGCTGGTGGGCGCCGGCCCGGGCGACCCGCAGCTGCTGACGCTGGCGGCGCTGCGCGCCATCCGGCGCGCGACGGTGCTGCTGGTCGATGACCTGGTGCCCACGGCGCTGGTGGAG
>JAEYPG010000048.1 GCA_023410975.1 Pseudomonadota bacterium | reverse complement strand
ACCGAGCGCGCGCAGCTGATGGCGCAGCTGCGCCGGGCGCAGGACAGCCTGGATGCGATGCCGGGCGCCATCCTGCAGGTGCAGCGCGTGGGCGATCGAATGCAGTTTCCGTACGCCAGCGGCCCGCTGCTGGACCTCCTGGGCGTCACCTCTACCCAGGTGCTGGCCGATGCGACGGCGCTGCTGGAGAGCCTCACCCCGGAGAGCCAGCAGGCCTTGCAGGACAGCCTGGAGCAGGCAGAACGCCAGGACACGCCCCACTGGCTGGTGGTGCTGCAGCCGCGGCGCTGGCCGCAGCGGCGCATCGAGCTGGCCGCGCAGCGGCGCATGGCGGCGGGCCCTTGGCATTGCGTGCTCGTGGACGTGACCGAGCGCGAGCGCCTGCTGCACGAGCTGACCTGGCGTGCCGAGACGGACAGCCTGACCTCGCTGTTCAACCGCAGCGGACTGCTGTCGCAGCTGGCGCAGCGCCTGATGGAGCAGCGGCCCTTCGCGATGCTGTTCATGGACTGCGACCGCTTCAAGCAGATCAACGACAGCCTGGGACACGCCCTGGGCGACCAGTTGCTGCGGATGGTGTCGCAGCGGTTGCGCGGCTGCCTGCGTCCGGGCGACGTGGTCGCGCAGCAGGAGCGGGACGCGGCGGATGCGGCTGGCGGCACGGACCCCTTCGTGGCGGCGCGCCTGGGCGGCGACGAGTTCGTGGTGATCGCCGACGGCGTGCGCACCGCCGCCGACGCCGCCACGCTGGCGGAGCGGCTGGTGCGGGCGCTGGCCCAGCCCTACCAGCTGGGCGGCCAGGAGCTGGTGCTGACGGTCAGCATGGGCGTGGTGCTGGCCGGTCCGCACAGCGGGGCCGAGCAGCTGCTGCGGGATTCGGACACGGCCATGTACGAAGCCAAGCGCGGCGGACGCAGCCGCTGGGTGCTGTTCGAGCCCGTGATGCAGCAGCGCGTGGCCAGCGCCATGACGCTGGAAACCCGGCTGCGCCATGCGCTGGCGGTCGAGGGCCAGCTGTTCCCGGCCTTCCAGCCGATCGTGGACATCGCCAGCGGAGCGATCACCGGCTTCGAGGCACTGGCGCGCTGGCGCGACCCCGAACACGGCTTCATCAACCCGGCGCATTTCATCCCGGTGGCGGAGGACAGCGGGCAGATCGCGGTGCTGGGCGAGCTGATCCTGCGCCAGGCATGCACGCAGTTCATGGCGTGGAGCGCGCGCGCGCCGGCGACGCAGCAGCGGCTGTCGGTCAACGTCAGCCGCGCACAGCTCTCGGACACGGCCCTGCCCGCGCGCGTCGAGCGCCTGCTGGCCGAGATCGGTATGCCGCCCCAGCAGCTGCAGCTGGAAGTGACGGAGAGCCTGGCCATGGCCGAGGACGACGGCTCATTGCAGGTGCTGCACATGCTGCGGGAGCTGGGTTGCCGGCTATCGCTGGACGACTTCGGCACCGGCTACTCATCGCTGGCGGCGCTGCACCGCCTGCCGGTGCAGCAGGTCAAGCTCGACCGCACGTTCATCAACGAGATCGAAACCAGCCCCTACCACCTCGCGGTGGTCAAGGCGGCGCTGGAGGTGGCGCAGGTGCTGGAGCTGGAGGTGGTGGCCGAGGGCGTGGAAACCGAGGCCCAGGCCCGCACGCTGCGTTCGCTGGGCTGCGAGCGGGCGCAGGGCTGGCTGTATTCCAAGGCGGTGGACGCGGGCGACGCCGAGGCGCTGCTGCAGCGCCTCCAGCTCGGCCCGGCGCTGGAGAGCGAAGCGTGAAGTAGCCCGTCGGGCTGAGCCCTTCTACAAGCTCAGGGCGGACGGGGTTTGTTCAGCCTGGAAGACGAACTGGGATCAGATCAGCGCCGCGATCGCCTGGCCCATCTCGGTGGTGTCGGCGTTGCCGCCCAGGTCACGCGTGCGCGGGCCCTCGCGCAACACGGTCTCGATGGCCTTGACGATGGCGTCGTGCGCCGCGCGCCCGGCGCCCTGGCCGTGGGTGAGGAAGTCCAGCATCAGTGCGCCGGACCAGACCATGGCCACCGGGTTGGCGATGTTCTGGCCGTAGATGTCCGGTGCCGAGCCGTGCACGGGCTCGAAGAGCGAGGGGAAGCGGCGCTCGGGGTCGAGGTTGGCGGACGGGGCCAGGCCGATGGTGCCGGTGCAGGCCGGGCCCAGGTCCGACAGGATGTCGCCGAAGAGGTTGCTGGCGACCACCACGTCGAAGCGGTCGGGCTGCAGCACGAAGCGGGCGCTGAGGATGTCGATGTGCTGCTTGTCCACCGCAACGTCCGGGTAGCGGCGGCCGATCTCGTCGGCGCGCTCGTCCCACCAGGGCATGCTCACCGCGATGCCGTTGCTCTTGGTGGCGACGGTGAGCTTGCGGCGCGCGCGCGACTGCGCCAGCTCGAAGGCGTACTTGAGCACGCGCTCGGTGCCGTGGCGGGAGAACACCGACTCCTGGATCACGATCTCCCGCTCGGTGCCCTCGTAGATGCGCCCGCCCAGGTTCGTGTACTCGCCCTCGGTGTTCTCGCGCACCACGAAGAAGTCGATGTCGCCGGCCTTGCGCCCGGCCAGCGGGCAGGGCACGCCCTCGAACAGCCTCACCGGGCGCAGGTTGATGTACTGGTCGAACTCGCGGCGGAACTTCAGCAGCGAGCCCCACAGGGAGACGTGATCCGGCACCGTCGCCGGCCAGCCCACGGCGCCGAAGAAGATGGCGTCCATGCCCTGAAGCTGGGCCTTCCAGTCGTCCGGCATCATCTTTCCGTGGGCCTGGTAGTAGTCGCAGCTGGCCCAGTCGATGTGCGTGAGCTCCAGCGCGATGCCGAACTTGTCGGCTGCGGCCTGCACGCTGCGCAGCCCCTCGGGCATCACTTCCTTGCCGATGCCGTCGCCGGGGATGACGGCAATCTTGTAGCTCTTGTCCTTGGCCATGGTGGGCGCTCCATTGAAAAGATGGCGCATCGTAGCCATTCACGCCGCGCCGATAATCCACTTCCCTGTGAAGTCTTTATGCACGGAACGTGAACGCTTCCACTCCGGCCAACGAGGACCTTCGCGTGTTCAGCGTGGTGGCGCGCAAGAGCAGCTTCACCGCCGCGGCGGACGACCTGCGCGTGTCGCCCGCCTACGTCAGCAAGCGCATCCGGCTGCTGGAGCAGCAGCTGGGCACCAAGCTGCTGCACCGCACGACGCGCAGCGTGGCGCTGACCGAGGACGGCGACCGGGTGCTGCGCTGGGCGCAGCGCATCCTGGACGACCTCGACCAGTTGCTGCAGGAGGTGGGCGGCACGCGGGCGCAGCCGCGCGGCAGCCTGCGCGTGTGCAGCAGCTTCGGCTTCGGGCGCCAGCAGGTGGCGCCGGCCATCGGCGCGCTGGTGGAGCGGCATCCGCAGTTGCAGGTGCGGCTGGAGGTGTTCGACCGGCTGATCGACGTGGCGGCGGAGGGCTTCGACCTGGACGTGCGCGTGGGCGACGAGGCGGCGCCGCACCTGATCAAGCGCCGCCTGGCGGACAACCACCGGGTGCTGTGCGCCGCGCCGGCCTACGCCGCGCGCCGCGGCTTGCCGCGCACGCCGGCGGAGCTGGCCGGCCACGACTGCCTGGCGATCAAGGAGCGCGACCATCCCTTCGGCGTGTGGCAGCTGCGCTGCGAGGGACGCGAGCAGGCGCTGAAGGTGTCGGGGCCGCTGTCGAGCAACCACGGCGAGATCGCGCTGCGCTGGGCGCTCGACGGGCACGGCATCGTGCTGCGCTCGCTGTGGGAGGTGGCGCCGCTGCTGGCCCAAGGGCGGCTGGTGCAGCTGCTGCCCGGCTGCATCCAGCCGGCCAACATCTGGGCCGTGTACCCGACGCGGCTGGAGCGATCGGCCAAGCTGCGCGTGGCAGTGGAGTTCCTGGCGCAGTGGTTCAGGAACAGCGCGCAGCCGGGTTGATCGCAGCCGTCGTTGTCCGCGCACGCAGCGGCGCCATGCCAGCGTGAAGACGCGCCTCCACGCACGCCGGCGGGATGCTGCCCGGCATTCGTGGACAGCCGCTCCCGCCTCCGCGGAGACAGGCTCCGCGGGCGCGAGAAAGGCTGAAGCTGTTCAAGCCGCCATCAGGCAGCGGCTCGAAGCTCGGCTTCGGCGGCGTGAACCGCCGGCGCCTCGTCGCTTTCCAGCAGGTGGCCCAGCCGCTCGCGCTTGGTGGCCAGGTAGGCGGCGTTGTGCGTCTGGGCGTCGGTCTGGTGGCGTTCGCGCTCCACGACCTCGATGCCGTGCTCGCGCAGCGCCAGCAGCTTCAGCGGGTTGTTGCTCATGAGCCGGATCGAGGCCACGCCCAGGGCCTGCAGGATCGCCGCAGCCGCCTCGTAGCGGCGCGCATCGACGGGGTGGCCCAGCGCCAGGTTGGCATCGACCGTGTCCAGGCCCTGGTCCTGCAGCGCGTAGGCACGCAGCTTCTGGGCCAGCCCGATGCCGCGGCCCTCGTGGCCGCGCATGTAGATCACGGCGCCCTGCCCGGCCTGCTGGATGCGCGCCAGCGCCAGCTCCAGCTGCGGCCCGCAGTCGCAGCGCAGCGAGCCCAGCAGGTCGCCGGTAAGGCACTCGGAATGCACGCGCACCAGCACGCCGTGCGCGCCGGCGAGCTCGCCCTTGCGGATCACCAAGTGCTCGATGCCGCTGCCGTGGTCCTGCCAGGTTTCCAGCTCGAACTCGCCGTGCGGCGTGGGCAGCCGCGCGGCGGGGCCGCGCTCGACCTGCGGCAGCAGCGTCTCGGGAGCGTCGGATTTCATGGCCGCCGCTCCGTTCACCGCGCCAACGCCTGGAGTTGGCGCAGGCCCCGCAGCGAGGCAAGGCAGGCGCTGGCCACTTCCTCGCCCTTCTTGACGAAGTGCGCGGCAAAGAAGCTGCGGTGCTCCTCGTGGTCGTGGAAGTCGCGCGGCGTGAGCACGGCCGAGAACACGGGCACGCCGGTGTCGAGTTGCACGCGCATCAGGCCGTCGATCACGGCGCTGGTGACGAACTCGTGGCGATAGATGCCGCCGTTGACGATCAGCCCGCAGGCAACAACGGCGTCGAAGCGGCCGCTCTCGGCCAGCTTCTTCGCATGCAGCGGAATCTCGAAGGCGCCCGGTACTGCGAAGTGCGCGAGGGTGGCAGCCGGGTCGAGGCCCTGGCGTGCCAGCTCGGCGTTGATGCCCTCATGGGCCCGCTCGACGATGTCGCGGTGCCAGGAGGCGCTGACCACGGCGATGCGCAGGCCGGCGGTGGAAGCATTGGAAGTCGGAATCTGATTCATGGTCCGTACGACGGGAGTTGCCAGAATCAGGGCGCATGCACGCGCACACGCGATGGCCGCACGCAAACGCTGCTGAGCCACCACGGCAACGCGATCTCTTTCATCCGGACTGTGACCGTCGGCCCTGGCTTCGCACCAGGTCTGCTGACCCCGGCACCGTGAGGCGCCGGGCGCTCGCGGGCTCCCGCGGCGCAGGCCGCGGATACCGCCGGTGGGGAATTACACCCCGCCCTGAGAACGCTGCCGGCACCTCGCGGCGCCGGCCCAGGCATTCTAGAAGCCGGGGAAAATCCGGTGGCGGTGCGGGCTTTGGGCCCGGGTCGCGCTTCAGCGCCTGTGCTGCCATCCCGGTGCGCGAGGCCACGCCGGTTGCGCAAGCAACTGACGGGTGCGGCAGGCGGCCCACTCGGCTGTGGTGGTGCGCCGGTAGCGCGCGGTCCGGGCGCATCGCGGTCCGGCGCTTCGGTTGGACACCTCGTACCCGCGCGCCTTGCATGCCGAGCCCGCCCGCACAGCAAGGTGATGGTCTATGGGACAGCGCAGGGCCTGAAGCTCCCATGAACGGTCACCTTGGGCCTGAAATTCCGCTTCTTGCTGCCTTTGCGGGCCCGTCTGAGCAATTCTGGGGAGCTTGCGTCCCATGAATGGTCACCGCTCCACATCCCATGCTTGGTCACCTTCAAACGTTCGCAGGCAGCTTCTCCCCTGAGAAGCGTGGCGTCGCGACCCGAGCCGCACCGCAAAGGTGCCCGCGATCGGCGTTTTGCTCCCATGAATGGCCACCATGCCGAAGTCCCATGAACGGTCACCGAAGATGAAATAGGCCCCGACGCCGGTACTGTCCGTGGTGCAGTCCCATGGTCTGTCACCTTCGACCCATATCCAGAAACCTGAATTCCCAGAAATAGTCACCCATATCCCAAATCCACACACCTGAAAACCCACGGGTGGTCACCTTGAATCCCATGAAAGGTGACCTGATCGAACGTAAGTGCTTATCCCGCATTGGGAATTTCCTTGCTAAAGGTATTTAAAGGAGGCAAAGCGTCCTTAAAAAATACACAACGCGCCGACCATGACTAACGAATGCACAGAGAAAAGATCTTTTTCCGCATGCAAGCCAGTAAATATCGCCGTTCAGGTTACTATCCCGCACCCCTGTTTGGTCACCTATGGCAAGCCGAAAAACTCCAAAGGAGTCACCTGAAGCCCAGATTTCCCTCTTTGCGAGCCCGGAGACGCCGGATGCTTTTCGCAAGGCGGTGCAGATCGTCCACAGCAAGCCCAAGCAGCCCCTGAGCCTGCTGCAGCGCAAGCTGGGCAACGCATGGGCCAAGCACGCCATCGAGCACAGCCCGGACGAGCAGGGCTGGTGGACCTTGCGGATCCGGGACTTGGCAGAAGACGTGGGTTTCGACTCCAACAATCGCCAGTACCTCAAGGAATCGGCCGAGGCGCTGATGCGCATCGTGTTCGAGTGGGACGTGATCGCCACCAGCCCCAAGCGCCCGTGGAAGGCTTCGGTGATGTTCCCGGAGGTTGAAATCCATGCGGACGTGATCCGCTACCAGATCAGCAGCCAGCTGCGCCAGCTCATCGTCAAGCCCGAGATCTACGCGCTCATCGACATGAACGTGGTGCGGCGCTTTCGGCGCGCGAGCTCGCTGGCGATCTGGGAGTTCTGCGTGCGCTTCGAAAAGATCGGCCAGACGGCCGAGGTTCGCTGGGAGGAGTTCCGCGACATGATCCTTGGCGAGACGGCCGAGGCGAAGACCTACCAGGAGTACAAGTACTTCAAGGCCAAGGTGCTCAAGCCGGCCATCGCCGAGGTCAATGCCGAATCAAACCTGCGCATCGAGCTGGTGGAAGCCAAGCTTGGCAAGCGCGTGGCGGCGCTGCGCTTCCAGCTTGAAAAGAAGGCCCAGGCCCAGTCAACCGTGGACGACCGCAAGGTGCTGGAGATGATCGGCGAGTTGGTGAACCTCGGCCTGCTGCAGTCCGAGGCACGGCGCCTGGCCAAGGATCATGACCTGGAAGAGCTGCGCGCTGCGCTGGAGTACACGCGCCGGCGCATGAGCGACGCGCGCGCGGGCAAGCTGGAAAACCCCGCAGCGTATTTCCGCCATGCGCTGCAGCACCGCTACGCCATGCCGGTGGCCGAGGCCCGGCCCGCGCCGGCGCCCAAGCTGGACCTGCGCGAGGCCTACCTCGAATCCCAGCTGGGCGAGGCCGAGCGTTATTTCAAGGAGCTCGATGCCGAGGATCAGGCGGCGCTGGTCGAGCGCTACAACGCGCAGGCCATCGCGCCGCTGCGGCTCAAGAAGCGCGCAACCAAGGCGGCGGAGGCGGGCTTCCGCCGCTGGCTGGTGCAGGACACCTGGGGCGAGCCCTCGTCCGAGGACCTGTTGGACTTCGCGCAACGCATGCTCGCTGCAAAGTCATAAGCTCGTTGTCAAATTTCGAGGTCACGGCCAAAATTGCGGCTGACCTCAGAAATCGACAAGGACCTTATGGCTGACGCCGTACTAGACCCTTCCCCGGCCCAGCGTTTCTCGCTGGAGGCGCTGCTTGAGCTGGCGCAGGTGGCGAGCCACAGCCTGGACACCGTGCGCTCCGACATGCTGGAGCCGCATCCGCGCAAGACGCCGCCCACCTTCACCGGCGCGCAGGTCGCGCGCTTGGCCGGCGTGGAGCCCAAGCAGATGACTTATCTGGCCAAGCGCGGCGACCTGCCCGCCGGCTCGCACGAAGCCAATGGGGCGCGGCGCATGTTCACACTGGCCGAGGCGCGGCAGTACGTGGCCAGGCTCTCGAAGATCCCGAAGCGGCCCGAGGGTGCGCCGGGCGCCACCATCGCCATCGTCAATTTCAAGGGCGGCTCGACCAAGACGACCACCGCCTTCAACCTGGCGCAGGGCTTGACGCTGCGCGGGCGGCGGGTATTGATCTGCGACCTGGACCCTCAGGCCTCCTCCACGACGCTTACCGGGTTGTTGCCGGCAGCTGAGGTCCTGGAAGACCAGACGGCGGCGCCGCTGTTCATTCCGCCGCTGAGCGAGGCGCCCAAGGACCTGCGCTACGCGGTGCAGCGCACCTACTGGGACGGCTTGGACATCATCCCGGCCGCGCCGGCGCTCTTCGGTGCCGAGATCTTTCTGCCGATCCACTCGCGTGACCCGGAAATCGCGTGGTGGGACATGCTCAACCGCGCGATCACGCCGCTGCGCGAGGACTACGACGTCATCATTTTCGACACCGCGCCGGCGCTGTCGTACCTGGCGGTGAACGCGGTGATCGCATCGGACGGCCTGATCATGCCGGTGCCGCCAGAGACGCTGGACTTCGCTTCCTCGGTGGCGTTCTGGAACCTGTTGTCCGAGACGCTGGGCGCGCTGGCCAGCGGCCGGCGCTACCACAAGGACTTCGCGTTCATGCGCGTGCTGCTGTCCAAGGTGGACTCCAAGCTGGCTTCCAGCCTGGTGCGCGACTGGATCATCAAGACCTACGGGCCGTACATGCTGCCGGTGGAAATTCCGAAGAGCCCGGCCGGCTCGCTGAGCGCGATCAAGTTCGGCACCGTCTACGACCTGGGCAAGTACAGCGGCGGCGTGAGCGCCGACACCTATGGCCGGATCCGCGACGCCTTCGACAAGTTCGTCGAGATGATCGACCAGTCGGTTCAGGCGCTGGTATGGAAGGTGGCCGAGGAATGAGCCTGCGCGACGAACTGCTCAAGAAGAGCCAGCGTGCTGTCGAGCACATGGGCGTGGCCAAGCCGGGTGCGACCAAGGGGGCCGAGCCGCAGGGGGCGCGACCCGTCACCACGCCGGGCGCGGTGGCCTTTTTGCAGCCCACCATCGACTCGCTCAACGAGCGGGTGAAGGAAGCCGAGGCCGCCAACGCCGAGCTGCGCCGCAAGCTTGCCAGCCAGCCCACGGAAGTGCCTCTGGAACAGCTCGACGAGAAACCGGGGCGCAAGCGCAAGCTCACGCCGGAACAGTTCGAAGAGCTCAAGGAAAACCTGCGCAGCAACCCGCTGGTGCATCCGGTGGCGGTGAAGGCGCTGGACAACGGGCGCTTCGAGATCGTCTCCGGCCACAACCGGGTTGACGCTTTCCGAGCCCTGGGCCGCAGCGCGGTGCCGGTGGTGGTGGTGGATATCGAGGAGGAGATCCTTGACCGGACTGCCTTCTACGCCAACCTCTTGCAGCCTTCCCTGCCGGACTTCGAGAAGTACCTGGGCTTCCGGCGCGAGAAGGAAAAGACCGGCGCAACGCAGAAGGAACTGGCGCAGGCGGCCGGCGTGCCGGAGTCCACGGTGTCGATGCTGTTTGCCTTCGAGCACTTGCCTGAGCGCGCGCGCCAGCTGATCGAGGACCGCCCCGATGGCGTCGGCATGAACTGCGCGGCTGAGCTGGCGCGGCTGGCCCGGGACGGTGCCGCAGAGCGGGTGGTGGAGGCGGTGGAGCTGCTGGTGAGCGGCAAGCTCACGCAGAAGGAAGCTTTGGGCCATGCCGGCCGGCGCCCGACGCGGTTGCCGCCGACCCCTGCGGCCGGCAAACCGGTGAAGGTGCGCGCGGGCCGGCTGGATTTCTGCCAGTACGTCAGCCGTGGCACCACGCTGCGCATCGACTTCAAGGACGAAGAGCACCGCATCGAGGCCGAGGCGCGCATCGCGCGGCTGCTGCAGGAGCTGGCCAACGGCTCGCGCGCCGATTCATAGTATGAAGTCCTTGAAAATCAAGGACTTATAGAGAAATCAAGAAGGGCTGCCGGTTGGCCGTGCCCTGTCCAGGGCCCGGAGCCGTTTCGGACAAGCCTGTTTCGCAAGCAGCGCGTTGTACCGGCCCGTTCAGGCACATGGCATTGGACGGTCCATTCCCGTATTGGTCATGGCGGGCCGCGTTGCCCATATTGGCACCGCTTTTCAGCCGCTGAACGGACTGTTCATACGGGGCGTCTCTTGCTCCGCTTTGGCCTGCGGCGGTACAGGTGCCCGCCCGCGGATGCCTACGGCACCAGGGTGGCGCCGCAGGCCACCGTGGGATGCGTCACATTGATGCTCACGGTGCCCCCTCGTGGAACCGCGCGCTGGGCGGGTGGAAACACCGGCAACTCGCAGGCGGCGGTCCAAACGCCGTGGCGGTCAGGCGGCAGACCCATCCATGCCATCGCACTCCGAGGGCATCTCCTGCTTGGCGCCGTGACGGCTGTGTTGGCAGGCGTACAGGAACTCCGCGCAGCATCGCAGCCGGCGTGGTCGTGTGCTTATGCGCAGTGCCACCTGGGCAAAGCGGTGACGGTCTCCAACAAGACGGCGTACAGATGACCACCCCTCTGCACGGTCGTCACCAAGCAGGCGGCGCTCAAGCACCCCCACTTCAGCGCGAAGCCTGGGTGCCGCAAGCCGGTGCTCAACCCGAGGTGCTCGCGGCGGACTGGAGACCGCCTGGACTTCCGCCGTCTCGGGAATGACGGTGCAGGAAGCGAATCGAACAGAGAAGCCTTGAGCCTTCCCGCACATCAATGCAAACAGGCCGATAAGGTGGGAAGCCGACACCGCCAATGGCCTCACCTAGCGGCGGTTGCCATCCGCCCTGGGCCGCAGTACAGCAGGCGTATCGGCGTGACGGCCTTGGCCGACAACACGCTGTCGGCCAGCCTCTCACCCGGGCGCGCCCCGAACTGTCTCGCCACCCTCCAGTGCTGCTCCACCAACGACGGCTCCAGGTGCTGTACCGCCGCAGGCCAGCACCGATGGCCGAAGATTTCGTCGCTGGAGTCCGCCATGGCTTTCACTCTTCACGGGTTGCAGTCTGCAGTCCGTGGATCGCTGCTGGCGGATGGGCAAGAGAAGCCAAGGCACGAATGCCGCAGCCCTGCGCTGCGGGCGCAAACTTGGAGCAGGGCCGGGAAGCCTTCCAAAGGCAGTACGGATGGTGCAGCGCTTGCCCGGACTTCCAGGGTATTGCCCGCTCCGGTACTGGGCGGCCGGCATTGGTTGCCCGCGCCACGTGCCCACGCAGGCCTGTGGTGCCGGAAGCGGGACGCTCCCTTGGCGCACACCTTCAGGTGACTACCCATGGGACAACGGTGTCCTGAGACGCCGAGATGCGGGCTTGGTGACCAAGGAAAGCTGCCTGGCGGTAACCGTTCGTCGTGTGCCAAGGGGCCTCATTGCCCAGAAACGGTCACCTTGGGATTCGAAGCAAAATTTGGCTGGCCCCCTCCATGGCTTTGTGCGCAGCCGCGTCTCCGTCGAGACGCAAGTGATTGATTTTCAAAGGATTCATAGTATGAATCAGCGACAGGCATGCCGGGGGCATGGCGGGAGCCATGGCCTACGAAGCACACGTCCTTGGTCAGGCAAGCGCATACCAGCGCCTCGAATGCCGGCCGGGTTGCGCCTTGACGCTTCAGGAACAGCCATACCGGGGCCCACGAACGGCCGGCAGGAAACACACGTTAAGCCGGTTTGAAGGTGCTCCCCCAGAGCAGGCTCGTCCGGTCTCCCAAAGACGGTCACCAATGCCTTGATTCGGCCGGCGCTTGGCGGTCAACAGGCCTTCAGGTAACCGTTCATGGGAGGAAACCGCCTGGTGCGCGGTTTTCCGGGCAACGAAT
>JAEYPG010000040.1 GCA_023410975.1 Pseudomonadota bacterium | reverse complement strand
TGAACTGACAGTAATCACGACGAGTTG
This sequence comes from Pseudomonadota bacterium, assembly GCA_023410975.1. Classification (GTDB taxonomy): domain Bacteria; phylum Pseudomonadota; class Gammaproteobacteria; order Burkholderiales; family Burkholderiaceae_C; genus Azohydromonas. The sequence goes on along the minus strand of JAEYPG010000040.1, from coordinate 4,793 downwards.
GCTTCACAGAGGTCCTCGCACATGAATGGGGCTTCGATTTTACTCAGCCAAGAAACAGGATCAAAAAAATATTATGAAGTTTCTTTTGCGTAAGTCCTATTTTTTCTTCTTCTCCTGCACGGTCAATGCGGTCTTATAGTCTTCGCGGGACACAGTCAGGCCCTCTGCGCGCATATTTACTTGGGCGTAGACTTTATTAAGGCGATCAATATGCGACGAGAGCTGATCCAAGTTTAGTAGTCCATCAAAATAGAGCGCAATGAGGCGTTCGCATTCGCGCGCTATACCCAAATATTCATTGGCAACCGCACGATGCTCAATGCACTGTTTTTCAAAATTAAAAAACGTTTGAATTCCACCAAGCGTGGCAGCAATGAGACTCAAAGCAGCTCCGGCCCATTTTATAAAATTAGCCACCGCTTCATTGGATAATTTGTCTTCACTAAGTAATCCAAACAGCACAGAGCCAAGTACGATATTAATCACAATAATAGGTGTGCCATATTTGATATGATGCTTGCGCTCGCGCCCACCTGCTTCAAAATGCTTGTGCTTTCCGAGATGTGCATTCCAGCGCAGTTTGTCAAGAACTTCAACCGTGTAAGGCACATGGCTCTTGTCTTGTTTTTCGGTTTTCATTGTTTATTCAACGAGCGCTCAAGAATGTGTTTGTAAAGGCCAATAATTGCAATTGGCGAACATTTGCTGCATTGCAACTTAAACACTGAGATAATTTTTCATGATTTCTGCTCACTAAATATATAACAAGTTGTAAGCATTATAGCAACAAGCGGCTCCATTGCACCCGCGGTTTGACCGGCCGCTCCTGGCCGAACACCGCTTTTCAGCCATTCGCGCGGGAGATCGGATGCACCCGTATTCCAACCAGCAAATCAGTTTCTTTTCATGCAACCCACCCAGCCTCAATGCGCCGTGACCTGATATCCCACGCCGAATCGCTCGGCGAGCTTGAGCAGGCGAGCGTCGCGGGTCCATAACGCGGCGCCTGGGGTCATCAAGGTCGAGGCCAGCAGCGTCATGTCCACCAGGCCGCAACCCAGGCCATAAAGACGCTCGCGTTCGATGAACGCCAGGACTTCCTGCAAGCTCGCTTGAATCGGCTGCTGCTGCTGGGCCAGCCACTGCAGCGTGCGCTCACGCGCGGGCGGCGTGCCGCAGGCGATTTCGGCCAGCACCATCGGATGGACTAAAACCTGGTCGGCCTGCAGCAGCTCCGCCAACGCGGGCTCCCCATGCCGGAAGTGGTGAACCCACACCGACGTGTCCACGAGCACGTTCACTGCGCGGGCCCGGCTTCACGCCGGCGCGGCACGTCCTCCATCTCGGCCGCGGCACCGCCCAAGGCGGCCAAGCGCTTGGCCGCCTGCACGCGCACGAAGGTTTTGACCGCCTCGCGAAACAGGTCGCCCTTGTCCATCGTCGGGTCGGCCAGCTCCAGCGCCTTGGCATAGAGCTCGTCGTCAATAGTTACCGTGGTTCGCATGCGCAGCCTCCAGACGCGATTTGATGCGGCACGGCATCAATTCTGGCATCACAAGGCTCACCTGCCTCAGCGCGCCCGCACCGCCGGCAGGTCGAACTCACGGCCGACCAGGGCGCGGGCGAAGAAATAGTCGTTGCGCAGCTGCGTGCTCAGCGCGTCCAGGTCCACGCGGCCCTGGCGGTCGCACGGAAAGGCCAGCGCGCGGCCCGTCTCGCGCAGCGGGCAGTAGCGGATCTCGAAACCCGCGGTTGCCTCCGGCATGGACGGCACGGCGCCGGGCTGGGCACGAGCGGCGGGCGAAGCGGCGGGGCGGTACGACATGGCAGACCTCACTTCACGATGGGATGGACGCCATCCCGCGGCGGACCGTTCCCGGTTCTGTTCCGGATGTCGCACGCGGCCGGCTGGCCCTCTGTCTTGCGCATCAGCCATGCCAGGCGCGGCGCGGCGGCTCCATGGCAGCCGACCTCCGAGGGAAATGCCTCGCCGCACGGGGCCAAACCGCCCATCAGCCGGGCCCGCCGCCCTTGCGACGAAGGTGGCAACCGCGCCGCCGGTTGACAGCGCACCGGCTTCGGCGCCGCGCTGTCAAGCCACGGCGCAGGCGCAAGCGGCGTCGCAGGGCTGAAGCCAGGCGCGAAGCGACGGCCAAGCGCTCCTTCTCCTCTAGGAACGGGCCGGCCAGGGCCTGAAAACGGCTTTGGCACAGGCTTTGCGCAAAGGGCCCCGTCCCGACGGCCACCGTGCCGACGCGGCATCCACCCCCACCCGACCCCCATGCAGGAGCCCACCATGGCCAACGAGAAGACCGACATCGACAACGCCCAGAAGGCCGTCAAGCAGATCGCCGGCTACGCCGTCTCGATCCCGCAGCAGACCGACATGGTCGACAAGGCGTTCAAGAGCCGCGACAAGCCGCTGGAGTACATCCGCAGTCTCATCACCGGCCTCGCCAAAGAGGCCAAGGAATACCGGGACAACGTCGATGCCGCGGCCAAGACCCTCAAGGCGGTGCGAAAGTGGAAGTCGGCCGACGCCGCCGACGCCGTCAAGAAGCTGGAGAACGCCTTGGGCGCAGCAGACGCCGCGGTCTCGGCGCTGGAGCGCAACGCGGCGCTGTTCGACAAGGTCTGGGACAACTGCTGGAGCGCCGAGAAGGCGCTGCGCCAGGTGCTGGAGCGCACCGGCGATGCGGCGCAGACCACGTCGGCGGCCCTCCAAACCGTGCGGCGCGACATGAGCGCGCAGCTCGCCACGCTGCAGAAGCAGCTTGACCTGGCCCGCAGGGCACAGCAGCAGGCGGTGGCCGCGGCGGCGGGCGGGCCGCCCTCCAGCGGTTCGTCGCCGGCCGACACGGCCGCGTCCAAGGGTTTGCAGTCCATGCTCACCGTGCTCGTCGCGCTGGCCAAGGGCTGCGGTCCGCAGATCACCACGGCCGAAAGCGTGTGCTCGTCCATCGACACGGCGCTGAAAAAGGAGGACGCCGCCTACCACCCGGACGTACAGCGGCTGGCGCAAGCCAACCGCAAGCTGCGCCAGGAGCTCGTGCAACTGGTCGCCGCGGTTCGCGCGCTGCTGGGCAAGGTAGTGACCGGCGTCAACGACAGCAAGGCGGTCCTCGCCGGCCGCGGTTGACGCGGCCGCGGCGCGAAGCGGCACGCGGAATCGGCATGAACGCCAGGAGACCGATATGAAACTCAGCCTCAAGCCCCAGTTCAACCTCGTGTTCCTCGTCCTCTTCGCGCTCGGCCTGGGCCTGTCGGCGTTCCTCGCGCAGTCGCTGCTCTACGGCAGCGCGCGCGAGGAGACGTTGCAGGACGCGCGGCTGCTGATGGAGACGGCCACGGCCGCACGCAGCTACACCAGCGAGCAGCTGGAGCCGCTGCTGCGCGCGCTGGACAACGGGCACTTCCTGCCCCAGTCGGTACCCTCCTACGCCGCCACCGAGAGCCTGCAGCGGTTGCGCGCGCAATTTCCCGAGTTCGCCTACAAGGAGGCCACGCTCAACCCCACCAACCCGCGCGACCGCGCCACCGACTGGGAAGCCGACGTGGTGCAGCGCCTGCGCGACGCGCCCGGCACGACGGAGCTGGTGGGCGAGCGCCCCACGCCCACCGGCAACGCGCTCTACGTGGCGCGGCCCATCCGCATCGGCGACGCCGCCTGCCTGGCCTGCCACAGCACGCCCTCGGCGGCACCGCCTTCGATGGTCGCGCGCTACGGGCCCAGCAACGGCTTCGGCTGGCGCCTGGGCGAGGTGGTGGGCGCGCAGGTGGTGTCGGTGCCCACGGCCGTGCCGCTGGAGCGCGCGCACCTGGCGCTGCGTACCTTTGTGCTGTCGCTGCTGGCCGTGTTCGCCGCCGTCTTCGTGGCCTTCAACCTGATGTTCCACCGCATCGTGACGCGGCGGCTGCGCCGGCTGACGCGGCTCGCGCACGAGGTCAGCCTGGGCCACGCCGCCGCCGGCGACTTCGCGGCCGAGGGCCATGACGAAATCGCCGAGCTGGCGCGCTCCTTCTCGCGCATGCGCATCAGCCTGGCCAGCGCGATGCAGATGCTGGGCGACTGAGCGCGCCAGCCTGCCCTGGAGAACGCCATGGACACGCCACAGCCCACGCACATCGGCCGCTATCGCATCGAGGGCGTGCTCGGACACGGCGGCATGGGCGTGGTCTACCTCGGCTTCGACCCCGGGCTGGGGCGCCGGGTGGCGATCAAGACCGTGCGCAAGGCGCTGCAGGCCGGCCAGGCCTGGGACCCCGTGGAGCGCTTCCGGCGCGAGGCGCGCGCCGCGGCGCGGCTGTCGCACCCGCACGTCGTCACCGTCCACGAGCTGTGCGAGGACGAGCACGGCGCCTGCCTGGTGTGCGAGCACGTCGCCGGCACCTCGCTGGAGGCCGAGCTGCAGCGCCGCGGCCAATTACCCCTGGCGCAGGCGATGCGCTGGATGGAGCAGCTGCTGGACGCGCTGGAGCACGTGCATGCGCACGGCATCGTGCACCGCGACGTGAAGGCGTCGAACCTGCTGCTCACCCCGGGCGGCGACATCAAGCTCACGGATTTCGGCATCGCGCACGTGGACACCGCACCGCGCACGCAGGTCGGGTTGATGATCGGCACCCCCGGATGCATGGCCCCCGAACAGATGCGCGGCGGCACCATCGACGCCCGCGCCGACACCTTCGCCGCCGGCGTCCTGATGTACGAGCTGCTCACCGGGCACCGGCCCTGGAGCGGCTCCGCGGAGGAGCTGATGGAGCAGATCCTGTCCCGAGCGCCCATGCCGCCC
>JAEYPG010000170.1 GCA_023410975.1 Pseudomonadota bacterium | reverse complement strand
GGGCTGATACGGACCGGACTTGATTTCCGGACTGCACTCGTTCCCGTTCGCCCTGAGCCTGTCGAAGGGCAGGCGCCCGGTTGTCGCTACAGGGGCTTCGACAAGCCCAGCCCGAACGGTGGTTTCCGGTCCGAGAGCTTCGTAGGCTCCGTATCAGCTCACACCCGCTCGGCCACGAAGCCCTGCACCGAGGCCAGCGCCTGGGGCAGCTTGGCGGCGTCGGTGCCGCCGGCCATGGCCATGTCGGGCTTGCCGCCGCCCTTGCCGCCCACCTGCTGGGCCACGAAGTTCACCAGCTCGCCGGCCTTGACCTTGGCCATCGCGTCGGCCGTCACGCCCGCGGCCAGCTGCACCTTGGCGCCGTCCACCGCCGCCAGCACGATGGCCGCGCTCTTGAGCTTGTCCTTGAGCTTGTCCATGGTGTCGCGCAGCGTCTTGGCGTCGGCGCCGTCCAGCGTCGCCGCCAGCACCTTCAGGCCCTTGACGTCCACCGCCTGCGCCAGCAGCTCGTCGCCCTTGGACGAGGCGAGCTTGCCCTTGAGCGCGGCGATCTCCTTCTCCAGCGCGCGCACCTGCTCCAGCGTCTGCGCCAGGCGGGCGGGCACGTCGGCCGGCGTGACCTTGAGCGTGCCGGCCACGCTGCTGACCGTGCTCTCCAGCGACTGCAGGTAGGCCAGCGCGTTCTCGCCCGTGACGGCCTCCACGCGGCGGATGCCCGCCGCCACGCCGCCTTCGGCCACGATCTTGAACAGGCCGATGTCGCCCGTGCGCTGCACGTGCGTGCCGCCGCACAGCTCCTTGCTGGAGCCGATGGTCAGCACCCGCACCGTCTCGCCGTACTTCTCGCCGAACAGCATCATCGCGCCCGACTTCTGCGCGTCCTCCAGCGCCATCACGGCGGCGTCGGTGGCGTGGTTGGCCAGGACCTCGGCGTTGACGATCGCCTCGACCTTGCGGATCTGCTCGGGCGTCAGCGGCGCGTTGTGCGTGAAGTCGAAGCGCGTGCGCTCGGCGTTGACCAGCGAGCCCTTTTGCTGCACGTGCGCGCCCAGCACCTCGCGCAGCGCCTTGTGCATCAGGTGCGTGGCGCTGTGGTTGCGCACGGTGCGCGCGCGCACCTCGGCGTCCACGCGGGCGGTGAACACGTCTCCCACCTCCACCTCGCCCTCGACGATGCGGCCGTGGTGGCCGAACACGGCGGCCTGGATCTTGAGCGTGTCGTCCACGATCACGTGCGAACGCGCGTTGCGCAGCTCGCCGCGGTCGCCGACCTGGCCGCCGCTCTCGGCGTAGAAGGGCGTGTGGTCCAGCACCACCACCACGTCGTCGCCGGCCGCGGCACGCTGCACCGGGCTGCCGTCGACGTACAGCGCCACCACGCGGCTCTCCTCGGTCAGCAGCTGCTCGTAGCCGCGGAAGGTGGTTTCGGCGCCGCTGTACTCCAGGCCCTGCGCCATCTTGAACTTGCCCGCGGCGCGCGCCTGTTCGCGCTGGCGCGCCATGGCGGCGTTGAAGCCGGCTTCATCGACGGTCAGGCCGCGCTCGCGGCACACGTCGGCCGTGAGGTCGAGCGGGAAGCCGTAGGTGTCGTGCAGCTTGAAGGCCAGCTCGCCGTCGAGCACGGCGGGCTTCTGGGCCAGCGCGGTTTCCAGGATTTCCATGCCGTTGGCGATGGTCTGGAAGAAGCGCTCCTCCTCCTGCTTGAGCACCTCGGTCACGCGCAGCTGGGCCTGGCGCAGCTCGGGATAGGCATCGCCCATCTGGAACACCAGCTCCTCCACCAGCTTGTGGAAGAAGGGCACGCGCGCGCCCAGCTTGTAGCCGTGGCGGATGGCGCGGCGCGTGATGCGGCGCAGCACGTAGCCGCGGCCGGCGTTGCCCGGGATCACGCCGTCGGTGACGGTGAAGGCGCAGGCGCGGATGTGGTCGGCGATGACCTTCAGCGAGGGCGAGTCCTGGTCACAGTCGCCGGCGCCGGCGGCGTCCACGATCTTCTTGGCCGCCTGCAGCAGGCTCACGAACAGGTCGATCTCGTAGTTGGAGTGCACGTGCTGCAGCACCGCCGCGATGCGCTCCAGGCCCATGCCGGTGTCGACGCTGGGCTTTGGAAGCTTGTGCATCACGCCCGCTTCGTCGCGGTTGAACTGCATGAACACGTTGTTCCAGATCTCGATGTAGCGGTCGCCGTCCTCGTCGGGCGACCCGGGCGGGCCGCCGGCCACGTCGGGGCCGTGGTCATAGAAGATCTCGGTGCACGGGCCGCAGGGACCGGTGTCGCCCATCATCCAGAAGTTGTCGCTGGCGTAGCGCGCGCCCTTGTTGTCGCCGATGCGCACGATGCGCTCGGCCGGCACGCCCACCGTCTTGTTCCAGATCTCGTAGGCCTCGTCGTCCTCGGCGTAGACCGTCACCCACAGCTTGTCCTCGGGCAGCTTGAACACCTTGGTCAGCAGCTCCCAGGCGTACTGGATGGCGTCGTGCTTGAAGTAATCGCCGAAGCTGAAGTTGCCCAGCATCTCGAAGAAGGTGTGGTGCCGCGCGGTGTAGCCCACGTTGTCGAGGTCGTTGTGCTTGCCGCCGGCGCGGATGCACTTCTGGGCCGTGGTGGCGCGGCTGTAGGGGCGCTTGTCGAAGCCCAGGAACACGTCCTTGAACTGGTTCATCCCCGCGTTGGTGAACAGCAGCGTGGGGTCGTCGCCGGGCACCACGGGGCTGGACGCCACGATGGTGTGGCCCTTGGACTCGAAGAACTTCAGGAAGGACTGGCGGATCTCGGCGGCTTTCATCCCGGCGGCTTTCTCTCGATTGCTCGAAGGTGTTGGGGTCTCGAGCCGGGGCGCGGCGCGCTGCGGGCGCCGCCTCGGGAGCTTGTCTGAACTTGCGTAAGTCCTTGCCCGGCCGAAACTTTCGATTATAGGAGCGCCGGGGTGCCCGCCCGGCGCGGCGGGCCGTGCGCGCCAGGGCGCCTGCCGGGGCGTGGCAAGGGGCTGACAATCATCGGCAGCGTCTTCGACCGCCTGGCCCAAGCCTGAGAAAGGACCCGCCGATGCCGAACATCCCCGCCCAGTTCCACTGGGACGACCCGCTGCTGCTGGAGCAGCAGCTCTCCGAGGACGAGCGCGCGATCCGCGACGCCGCGCGCGCCTACGCGCAGGGGCGCCTGGCGCCGCGCGTGCTCGAAGCCTTCCGCCACGAGCGCACCGACCCGGCCATCTTCAAGGAGATGGGCGAGATCGGCCTGCTGGGCCCGACCATCCCCGAGCCCTATGGCGGCGCCGGGCTGAACTACGTCGCCTACGGCCTGATCGCGCGCGAGGTCGAGCGCGTGGACAGCGGCTACCGCTCGATGATGAGCGTGCAGTCCTCGCTGGTCATGGTGCCGATCAACGCGTTCGGCACCGAGGCGCAGAAGCAGAGGTACCTGCCCAGGCTCGCCAGCGGCGAGTGGATCGGCTGCTTCGGCCTGACCGAGCCCGACCACGGCTCCGATGCCGGCAACCTCACCACCCGCGCCGTGCGCGAGGGCGACGAGTGGGTCATCAACGGCTCGAAGATCTTCATCACCAACGGCACCTGGGCCGACGTCGCGCTCGTCTTCGCGCGCACCGGCGGCCCCGGCGCGAAGGGCGTCTCGGCGTTCCTCGTCCCCACCGACACGCCGGGATTCGAGGCCACCGAGGTCAAGGGCAAGCTCGGACTGCGCGGCCAGGCCACGGCCGCGCTCGCCTTCAGCGACATGCGGGTGCCGGCGGACGCGCTGCTGGG
>JAEYPG010000166.1 GCA_023410975.1 Pseudomonadota bacterium | reverse complement strand
GGCGTGGAGGGAGCGCTGGGGTGCAGCGGCACGCCGGCGCAGCCCGCCAGCAAGGCCGCCACGGCCAGCGCGAGGGAGGCGGCGGCGCCGCGCCGCCCGGAGCGAAGGGCAAAGGAGAAAGCCATGGGCGCGATTTTGGCGGCCCGCGCAGGCCGCGGCGGCGCTCAGCGCAGCGTCTGCAGCAGAAAGTCCTGCAGCGCGCGTCCTTCAGGGCGCAGGTCCTGCCGCAGCTCCGGGCGCAGGATGCGGTAGGGCGCGCGCTGGCCATGGTGCTCGACCAGGTCGCCCACGCGCGTGAAATGCAGCCCGCAGCTGTTCAGCAGCCGCGCCAGGCGCGGCTCCATCATCACGTAGGTCTGCTCGATGCCGTGCAGCAGCAGCAGCGCAGAGGCCGCCAGGAACAGCCCCATGGCGATGAGCGGGTAGTGGCGGTCGGCGCTGTCCGCGGCGTCGGCGCTGCCGCCCACGGGGTTGTGGAAGTCGCCGCGGCGGCGCCTGAAGTCGTGGTGCACCGCCAGGCGCGACACCTCCACGGCCGCGTCGTGGCGCTGCGGGTCGGGCTCCAGGTAGTGCGGGTACAGCCGCTCGCCGCAGGCGCGCTCGAACGGGAAGCGCCAGCCGGGCGGCTGGTGCGGGTGCGTGATCAACCGCACGCAGCCTGCGGGACGGCCGCTGGCGCGGTGGCGCACCAGCGCGAACATCGAATGCGGGTCGCAGTCGTCGCTCTCCATCCCGTCGGGGCGCGGCGGCTCGTAGCCCATCTCCTCGCAGTACACGGCATGGCGCAACTGCAGCACCTCGCGCCGGGCGTCCGCGTCGCGCGCCGGCGCGGCCTCGAAGTACAGCCTGAAGCGATCGACCAGAGCGAGGCTTTCCATAGGGCGCTCCCGACGTGATGCAATGTGCCGGACCGCCCGGTGCCACGGCGCCGGCCTCTCTTTTATCCCGATCGAGCCTACTCCATGGGACTGCTGCTTCTGGAGGCGCTGGCGGCGCTGGCGCTGCTGGTGTTCATCGTCTGGTGGACCATGTTCAGCGGACGCAAGCATGGCGAGCGCCATGAGCGCGAGGAGGAATGATTTCCGAGGTCTCTTTCGCTTCGCGCTTGCGGGGCTGCTCAAAAAGCCTGCAGCCGAAGGGGTGAACCGGGCCGCCGGCCCCGATCACCGCTCCGGCACCAGCAGGCTCAGCGGGCGGCGGCGGATGCGGCGGCGGATTGCCGCGGCCAGGTGCGCGCGGTCCTTGCGATGCAGGCCGCGTGCGCGCAACGCCAGGCGGAACGCCAGGTAGAAGCTCACGCCCACGTTGAGCAGGCCCGTGACGGCGATGCCCGCCACGCACCACCAGAAGGCGGGCTCGCCCAGCAGCCCCCAGCCCAGCGCGCCGGCCGCCGCGGCCAGCTGGCCGGTGGACAGGGTGACGTGGCGCACATCCAGCGGCAGCGCGAAAAAGCCCGCCACCGCCGGCGTGAGCCCCAGCATCAGCCCCAGCGAAACGTTGGCCGCCAGCCCCGACACGTTGGCCCGCGCCCACCCCGCCCAGCGCGCCGCGCGCGCCGTCCCCAGCCGCGCCACGATGCGCGGGTTCCAGGCGATGGCGCTGTCGAGCCGGTTGAAGACGAACCAGTTCTCCACCCAGCCCGCAATCACCGAGCTGGCGAACAGCAGCACACCGGTGAAGGCCGCGTACAGCGGCGTGGGGCCCAGCAGCGAGAGGTGCTGGAGCGCGTACACGGCCTGCTTGGCGTCCACCAGCGGCGCGTCCATCAGCCACCACGCCAGGGCCTGCAGCGCCACCACCACCGGCGCCACCAGCGCCAGGTTGCCCAGGATGCCCGCGGACTGCGAGCGGATGAGGTGCACCACCTCGTCCACGAAGCCTTCCTCGTCGCGGTGGCTGCCGCGCAGCCGCGCCGCCATGGCCGGCGCCGTCATCGCGGGCTGCTTGGTGGCCACCGTGAAGTGCAGCAGCATGATGATCACGAAGCTGATGGCGTAATTCAGTCCCGCCAGCAGTCCGCTCCAGAACGCCGTCAGCCCCAGCCCGGCGATGGCGAACTTCACGAAGGTGGTGCCCGCCATCACCGTGCCGCCGCCGGCCGCGCGGCGGAACATCTCGGCGTATTCGGCGCGGTCGCGGGTGATGTAGTGCTCGCCGGTTTCGGCGCTGCGCTCGGTCATCTTGCGGGCGAGCTGCCCGTACTGCGCCGCCAGCAGCGAGCGCACGCCCTCGCGTTCGCGCAGGCCCTGCACCAGCTGCAGCGACAGCCGCTGCAGCTCGCGCGCGGGCTCGGGGCTGACCAGGCAGTCCAGCAGCCGCTCGATGCGCAGCGTGCGCAGGCGCAACTGCTCGGTCTCGTAGACGATGTCCACCGAGACGCCGAACTCTTCCAAGTGCTCGCCAATGCTGTCGGCCGCGCGCCGGCAGGCGTCCAGCAGCGCGCGCAGGTACAGCGCCTCGCGCAGCAGCACGGCGTGGTCGCCGGCGAGCTCGGCGTCGCGCAGCCGCTCGCTGGCGCGCGTGAGCTGGCGGAAGGGCTCCTCCGCCAGCAGCGCCGGGCTCATGCGCCGGCGCAGCTGCGGCGACAGCCCCGCGCCATGCACCGCGCCCACCAGCAGCGTGATGGCGTCGGCCATGGTGTCGCGCCAACGCGGCGCGGACAGCGGCGTGGCGACGATCTCGTCTGGGGCCAGGAGGCCCTCCGTGCCGGCTGCGGGGTCGTGCTCGCCGCGCGGCGCCATGAGCATGGCCAGGCGCTGAAGCGTGTCGGCGTCGATGGCCTCGATCCACGGCGCGTCGCTTTCCTCGAACAGCAGCGGGAACAGCTCGGCGAGGTCGGTGGTGTCGGGCGTGCCGGGCAGCACCCGCTCGCGCAGCCGGCGCAGCAGCTCGCCGGTCAGGTGCACGCGGTGCGGGAAGCCGAAGTCGGCGAACAGCGCCGCGGCGTCAACCTCCTGCCAGAAGCGCTGGATCAGTCCCTGCACCGCCGCGCGGTGCTGCGGGTGCTGCTCCAGCACGTTGAGCAGGTGGCGCAGCCGCAGCAGCGGGGCGGGAGTGGCGTCCGGGGCGAGGCGGCGCGGCGGGTCGTGGCGCAGCCACTCCAGCAGCCGCACCAGCCAGAGATGGCGCTCGGCCAGCGGCGCGCGCGGGTCGGCCGCGTTGAGCAGCGCCGTCAGGTCCCAGGCCGAGGTGGGCTGGGCTCCGGCCATGCCGAAGCTCAGCGCGATACCCGCCGGTGCGGGCTGGGGCGGCGCGGCATCAGTGCAGCGCGCCCGGATGGGCCAGCATGAACTCGGGCACCTCGGCCTCGAAGGGGCGGGCCTCCTCGGTCATGCAGTAGAAGGTGCCGCGCATGGTGCCCTGCGGCGTGGGCAGGCTGGTCCAGCTCGTGTATTCGAAGGACTCGCCGGGCTTGAGCACCGGCTGGTGCCCCACCACGGCCAGTCCGCGGACTTCCTCCTCGCGGCCCGTGGCATCGGTGATGAGCCAGCGCCGCGCCACGAGCTGGGCCGTGATGTCGCCGCGGTTGGTGATGGTGATGGTGTAGGCCCAGGCGTGCTGGCCGCCTTGGGACTGCTCCGGCAGGAACTGCACCTTGACGCTGCAGTTGAACTCGGGTTTGGCCATGCACCGATTCTAGGGACCCCCCGCGGCAGAGCCCCCGGGTTGCTCAAGGCTTGGCCGGCGCCTCCGCCGCCGGATCGATCAGCGCCGCGGCCGGCGAGGCCCCACCCGTCACGCCCGACGCCATGTCGGCCGCGGCAGCAGGGTGCGCGGTACCCGCACCGACCGTGAGGCCCATCGTGGCGGTGGCAGCCGGGCTGCCGGTGAGCAGTGCCGGCGCCGGCGAGGCGGCCATGCCTGCGGCGGTGAAGGTGCCCGCGTCGTACTGCTCGTCGTTGTCGAACTCGCCTTCCCAGCGGTCACCGTTGCTCCAGGTCAGCGTGCCGCGGCCCTGCTTGCGGCCGGCCTTGAAGGCGCCGACGTAGTGGTCGCCGTTCTTCCACTGGTAGCGGCCCTGGCCTTCGGGCAGCCCGGCCACGAAGGGGCCGGTATAGAGGTCGCCGCGGGCATAGCGCATGCGGCCCACGCCGTGGGGCTGGCCCGCCACCAGCGGGCCCTCGTACTGGTCGCCATTGGCGAAGCGCAGGATGCCCGCGCCGTGCGGGCGCTGGCCCTGGAAGCTGCCTTCGTAGCGCTGCCCGTTGCGCCAGACGTACTGGCCGCGCCCCGCGGGCACGCCGCGCTCGAACTGGCCGCTGTAGCTGTCGCCGCTGGCGTAGACCATGCGCCCGGTGCCTTCGGGCATGCCGCCGGCGACCTGGCCTTCGTACACGTTGCCGTCGGGGAATTGCAGCGTGCCGCGGCCGTGGGGCCGGTCCTGCGCCCAGTCGCCTTCGTAGCGCAGCCCCTTCGCGCTGCTGAAGCGGCCCTGGCCATGGCGCTGGTTGTGCGCCAGGGTGCCTTCGTAGACGTCGCCGTTGCTCCATGTCACGCGGCCCTGGCCGGACCATGTGCCGGGCTTGCCGGAACCGGGATCGTGCGTGAAGCGGCCCGCCAGCAGCATGCCGCCAAGGTCCACGGTGACCGGCGGGGCCGCCGACGTCTGCGCAGCAGCGCCTTCGGTGCCGCCGCTGGTGGCCTTCGGGGTGCCCGGTACAGCGCCCGATGTTGCGGTGCGTGCAGGCGCCACGGGCATGGCGGCGCCGGGTGCCAGCGGTGACGCGCTTGCCCCCGGCGTGGGTGGCGTTGCCGCGGGCGTGGCGGACGGCGCTGGCGTGGCC
>JAEYPG010000750.1 GCA_023410975.1 Pseudomonadota bacterium | reverse complement strand
CTGCTGGTGGCGGCGAGGTCGCCCATCGCATGCGCCACGCTGCCCGGCGGCGGCGCTCGCGAGGCCTTGCCGTCGGCGAACAGCGCGCTGGGCTCGCCCGGGTCCAGGCGCGGCTGGTCGTACATGTTGCGCACCAGGCGCTCGCAGCCCGCAAGCAGGAGCAGGGCGCACGCCAGCAGCGGCCACGGACGCCTCACCGGAACACCTCCGAACGCCGCAGCGGCGCTTGCGCATCCAGCCAGGCGGCGCTGCGCTGCTCGTCGAAGGCAGGGTCGTCGGCGCGCAGGCACAGGAAGAAGCGGTTGCGCGTGACGAGGTCGAAGTCCGGCGCCGAGAACACCGGGTGCGCCAGGTCGGGCAGCCGGTTGCCGAAGATGACCATGGCGAAGGCCGTGAGCGCGCCGCCCAGCACCGTGAGCTCGAAGGCCACCGGCACGAACATCGGCCAGCTGTGCAGCGGCCGCCCGCCGATGTTCACCGGGTAGTCCACCACCGCCGAGTACCACTGCATGAAGTAGCCCAGGCTGCCGCCCAGCAGCGCGCCGATGAAGGTCGCCAGGGCAACCCGGTTGCGCGCGAAACCCACGGCCTGCGCCAGCCCCTCGACGTGGAAGGGCGCGTAGGCCTCCACATGCGCGTAGCCGCCCTGGCGCGCGGCCCGCGTGGCGCGCAGCAGCTCGTCGGCGGTGCGGAACTCGGCCAGCAGGCCCCATGGCGTCCGCTCCCCGGCTGGCCGCACTGGGAGGCTTCCGTTCGGGCTGAGCCCGTCGAAGCCCCCGCCATGGCCGCGGGTCAGCGCCTGCCCTTCGACGGGCTCAGGGCGAACGGGAGATTCCCGTCCCGTTTGCGGATCGGAAGCCGCGCCGTCGGCGCTCTCCTTCACCAGCACCCGCATCTCCGAGATGGAGATCGCCGGCAGCACGCGGATGAAGACCAGGAACAGCCAGGCGAAGGCGCTGATCGAGCCCAGCAGGAACACCCAGTCCCACAGCGTCGGCACGAACAGGCCCCAGGAGGAGGGCAGGAAGTCGCGGTGCAGGCTCTGCACGACGATGGTCACGCGCTCCATCCACATGCCCAGGTTGATCACCAGGCTCAGCAGGAAGAGGGCCAGCGCGCTGCGGCGCACGCGGCGCCACCACAGCAGCTGCGGCACCACCACGTTGCAGGCGAGCATGCTCCAGTACACCGGCGCGTAGGCGCCGCTCCAGCGGTCCTGCGTCATCGCGATCTCGTAGGCGTCGCCGCTGTAGAAGGCCATGAAGGTCTCGCACGCGTAGCCGTAGGCCACCAGCGCGCCGGTGGCCAGCAGCACCTTGGCGGCATGGTCCAGGTGCACGTCGGTGATGAAGTCGTGCAGCTGGAAGGCGCGGCGCAGCGGGATGGCGAGCGTGAGCACCATCGCGAAGCCGGAGAACAGCGCGCCGGCCACGAAATAGGGCGGGAAGATGGTGGAGTGGTAGCCCGGCGTGTTGCCGATGGCGAAGTCCAGCGACACCACCGAGTGCACCGACACCACCAGCGGCGTCGCCAGCCCGGCGATCAGCAGGTAGGCCGAGGCGTGCCGCGCCCAGTGGCGCGCCTCGCCGCGCCAGCCCAGCGCGAACAGGCCATAGGCCACGCGCTTGAAGCGCGTGCCGGCGCGGTCGCGCAGCGTGGCCAGGTCCGGAATCAGCCCCAGGTACCAGAACAGGAATGAGACGACGATGTAGGTGCCGATGGCAAAGAAGTCCCACACCAGCGGGCTGCGCCACTGCGGCCACAGGTTCATCTTGTCGGGGTAGGGCGCGAGCCAGTAGAAGAACCAGGGCCGCCCCAGGTGCAGGATCGGGAACAGCCCCGCCATGGCCGCGGCGAACAGCGTCATGGCCTCGGCGAAGCGGTTGATGGAGGTGCGCCAGCGCTGGCGCAGCAGCAGCAGCACCGCGGAGATGAAGGTGCCGGCGTGGCCGATGCCGATCCACCACACGCAGTTGGCGATGGCGAAGCCCCAGGCCACCGGGATGTTCACGCCCCACAGCCCGATGCCGGTCACGAACAGGTAGGCCATCGAGCCCAGCAGCACCAGCGTGCCGGCCAGGGTGAGCGCGAAGCCCGCCAGCCACGGCCCGCGCAGCGGGCGCGTGAGCACCAGGTCCGCGATCTTGTCGCTGATGCTGGCGTAGCCCCAGCCGGCGTGCAGCACGCCGATGTCGCGCGAGACGGGCGGCGCGGGGCCGTCCGGGACGGAGCCCGAGCTCATCGCGCGGCGCCACCCCGGCCGGCGCGCAGCTGCCCTTCCAGCTCCTCGATGCGGTCCAGCAACTGCAGCACCAGCGCCACGGCGGGCACGTTCAGCTCCAGCTCACGCTGCAGCCGCGTGGCGCGGCGCGCGCGCTGCAGGCTTTGGCCGCGGAAACGCCACTCGGCGGCCTGCGCATCGGTGGGCTGCAGCACGCCCTCGCGCACCAGCGCCACGATCCATTCGCGGTTGCAGCGGCAGGCATGCCCCAGCTCGTCGATGCTCAGCTCCACCTGCTCCTCGACGATCCATTGGCTCGTGTCGTGCTCTTCCATCACGAGACTCCCAGGTTGGCGCGGGCCTTGAAAGCAGGGGCGCTGTCGGCAAGCGCCCGGTAGGCGGCCTCGGCCGCGGGCGTGTCCGGCGGCGGCAGCACGATGCTCAGCACCGCATAGAAGTCGCCGGGCGGGTCGCCGGGCAGGCCCTTGCCGCGCAGGCGCAGCTTGCGTCCGGGCTGCGAACCGCGCGGCACGCTCACCTCGAAAGTCCCGCCCGGCGTGGGCACCTGCACCTGCGCGCCCAGCGCCGCCTCCCAGGGCGCCAGCGGCAGCTCCAGGCTCAGGTCGCGGCCGTCCACGCGGTAGAGCGGGTGGGGCAGCAGCTCCACCTCCAGGAACAGGTCGCCGGCCGGCGCGCCGGCATGGCCGGGGCCGCCCTGGCCGCCCAGCCGCAGGTGCTGCCCGGCGCGGATGCCCGCCGGGATGCGCACCTCCACCTGGCGCTCCTGCAGCCGCACCTGGCCGTCGGCGTCGAGCACCGGCATGCGCAGGCCGAGGGTGCGCGTGGCGCCGTGGAAGGCGTCCTCCAGCGATATAGCGATGCGCGCATGGTGGTCCTCGCCCCGGGCCGCGCGCTCGCGGTGCGCCTGGCGCGCGGCCCGTGCGTGGCGGCCGAACAG
>JAEYPG010000742.1 GCA_023410975.1 Pseudomonadota bacterium | reverse complement strand
GGGCGGCCCCCCCCCCCCCCCCCCCCGCGACAGCGTCAGTGCTTCAGAGCGCGGTCCCGGCGTCCGCGGAGGCGAACATGCGGTTGATGTCGCCGGAGGTCACGGGCTTGTTCGGATCGCGCACCGGCGCGGCGCCGCCCAGGCCCAGTGCGGGCTCGATGCTCACATGCGTGGCCTGTGCGCGCAGCGCGCCAACCGTGCAGTTCTCGCGCCCGAGGATGGCAAACGGGTCGTACGAGAACTCGCGCATGGCGTTGAGGTGGCTGATCTTGTCGATGATCTCGGGCGACAGATGCTTGGCCTGGGCCCAGAACACGTCCGCGGAGTGCGGCCAGGTGCAATCCGAGTGCGGGTAGTCGCACTCCCAGGTGACCTTGTCGACGTTGATCGAGTCCAGGTTCTTCAGGCCGAAGGCGTCCTCGATGAAGCAGGTGATGACGTGCTCGTTGAAGATGTCGCTGGGCTTCTTGTCGCCGAAGTTGGACATCGTCCAGGCATGGTGGTGGCTGTGCGTGAAGTCCGCACGCTCGAGCAGGTACGGGATCCAGCCGATGCCGCCCTCGGACAGCGCCATGCGCAGCTTGGGGTACTTCTTCCACATCGGCGCCCAGATCCAGTCGGCCGCCGAATTGGCGATCGAGATCGGCATCGACGTGATCCAGGCGTCGATCGGAGACTCGTCGGAGGCGTGCGCTGCCTTGGCACCCGTGCCGATGTGGCAGCAGATCACCACGTCGTTGTCGGCGCAGGCCTTCCACAGCGGGTCCCAGTGGTCGTTGTGGATGGAGGGGTAGCCGTGCACGGTGGGGTTATCCGACAGCGTCAACGCATGCACGCCCTGCTTGGCCATGCGCTCGACTTCAGCGGCAGCGGCCTGCATGTCCCACCAGGGCACCATCAGCAGCGGGATGAAGCGGCCGGGCGCGGCGTTGCACCAGTCGTGCAGGTGCCAGTCGTTGTAGGCCTGGATGGCCGCCAGCGAGACGCCGCGGTCCTCGTAGCTCTGGAAGCGCTGGCCGGCAAAGCCGGGGAAAGTGGGGAAGCACAGCGAGCCCAGCACGCCGTTGGCGTTCATGTCGTCCACGCGTGCCTTGATGTCCCAGGTGCCGCGGCGCATGTGCTCGTAGCCCAGGGGCTCCATGCCGTACTCCTCCTTGGGACGGCCCACCACGGAGTTCAGGCCCATGTAGCCCGTGGCGCGCTCCTCGAACACCCAGACGTCGCGCCCGTTCCTCTGCACCACTTGCGGCTCGCGGCCCTTGTACTTGGCCGGCATGTGGCGGGTGAACGCATTGGGCGGTTCGATCACGTGGTCGTCGACGCTGACGAGGATGACATCTTCAAACTTCATCGGGTACTCCCGTGCGGACAAGGCCGGCGCAGGGGCGCCGACTGGGTTGATCGGAAACGATGCCGAATGCTAGATCAATAATTGGACACTTTCAATGATTGTGTTCATATGCAAACCCTAGCATTGCGTTTGCGGGAAGGGACTGCGACCCGGCCGCGCAACGATCAGTGCGGCCATGGGCAATCCAGCCAAGGCCCGCAAGGGGACTCCGGCTATGGACGGGCAAGCTGGGAAAAAGGCAAGCCAAGCGCCGCAGGGGCGCTCGGCTCAGTAGAGAACGGATTCGAGGCGGTGGCCGAGGTCGCGCAGCGCGTCACCCAGGGCGTCGATCTCGGCCTCGTCGCGCTGGCCGCGGATCGACACGGCAGAGATGGTGTACGCCATGTTGGCGCTGGGGTCGCACACGGGCGCGGCGATCGCCACCACGCCGGCGGCGAAGTAACCGTCATCGATGGCCCAGCCGCGCCGGCGCGCGCGGTTGACCTCGCGCAAGTAGGTCTCGAACGACAGCGGGCGCGCCCAGCGCATCTCTTCGAAGGCCCGGCGCAATGCCTCCTCGCTCAGCCCCATGCGGCTTGCGAACAGGCGGCCGCTGGCGCCCATGAGAATGGGCAAGCGCTGGCCCGCAGGCATGTCGATGCGCAGGTCCGTCGGGCTGGACTCGGAACTCACCAGGACGATGCGGTCCTCACCCATGCGACGCCACAGCGTTACCGTGACGCTGTGGCGCGCCGCCAGTTCGTGCATGAGGGGCTGTGCCATCTGCACGCGCTGCCCCTGCGTGACGAGTTGCTCCACCAGGCGCGCCAGCCCCAGCCCCGCCGAGTAGGTCTTGGACAGCGCGTTGAAATCCACCACGTCCTCGGCCACCAGCGTGCGCAGGATGTTGAAGCAAGTGCTGGGGTTGATGGAGAGATGCCGGGCGATATCGCTCGCGCGCTCGGGTGAGCCCTTCTGCGCCAGGTAGCGCAGGATGCGCACGGCGTTGACCACCGGCTTGACGATCACGCCGGCACCAGCTCCCTTGCCCGTGGACGACGAGGACATCGAGGAGTCGGCCGCCTCGGCGGGCTCGGAAGAGGAAGATGAGGTTTCGAGCTTCATGATCGGGACAGTGCGTTCAAATTCTAAGGCTAGGATGAGTTTCTCCAATGCGAAAAAACCCGTCCGCGCCTGGAAGGCGCCGTCCTCTATCGGGGAGAGCGCACGCCCTGCCACTTCTTGCACTCGACGGACGTGCCGGATCAGGGAGAACCCTGGTTTAAAAATGCACACTTTATGGAAAGATGTGCATATCAATGGACGCCGTCAACGTGGGCGGCTCGAACGAAGGAGACAACATGAGCACCACCGGCAAGGCTATCCAGTTGCGAGTCACGGCCGATCGCAGCCGCTGCTGCGGCTACGGCCTGTGCGCGCAGATGTGCCCGCAGTTGTACAAGCTCGACGAGAACGGCCTTGTCGTGCTGGAGACCGACATGGTGCCGGCCGGCATGGAAGAAGAGGCCCGCGAGGGCGCCGCGGCCTGCCCGGCGGAGGCCATCCTCATCGAGGAAGTGCAGGGCTGAGCCCGCACCCCGTTCCCAACAGGAGACACAGCAGCGTGGACATCATCGGCATCGGCTACCTGGGCTTCGAGAGCGCCCGGATCGAGGAGTGGCGGACCTATGGTCCGCAGGTGCTGGGCTTTCAGGTCGGTGCCTCGCCCGAGGCCGATCCCGAGTCGCTGTACTTCCGGATCGACGACCGGCGCCATCGCTTTGCCTTCCATCCCGGCCAGAGGGAGCGCCTGGCCTACATCGGTTGGGAAGCGCGCGGCAAGCTGGAATTCGAAGCCGCAGTGCGGCGGCTGCGCGAGGCGGGCGTGGACGTCACCGAAGGTGATGTCGCGCTGTGCGAGCTGCGCGGCGTCAAGGCCGTTGTTCGCTTCCGCGACCCCGTGGGCTACCAGCACGAGCTGTTCTACGCCCAGAAATGGATGCCGCGCTCGTTCCAGAGCGGTCGGCCCCACGGGGGCTTCGTGGCCGATGGACGTGGCCTGGGACACGTGGTGCTGATCACGCCAGAGTTCACGCCAGAGCTGGAGCACTTCCTCACCGAGGTCATGGGCTTCCACTACTACGGCGCCGGCGCGGGCAAGGGCAAGACGGCTTTCTACCGCACCAAGCTCAACAACTACACCAGCCACGACATTGCCTATGGGCACGGGCCCGGCAAGATGGGCATCCAGCACATCGGGCTGTTCGTCAAGTCGCTGCGCGACGTGGGCGAGACCTATGACATCGTCAAGCAGCGCAATCTGCCGATGATGATGACGCTGGGCCAGCACACACAGGACCCGCACGTCTCCTTCTACCACTTCTCCCCGAGCGGCTTTGCCTTCGAAGTGATCACGGAGCTCGAACCCTGGCATCACGATGGTTTCGAGCTCAACCCCGAGAAGCTCAGTACCTGGGGCCACGAAGTCGTGGGTCCCATCCTCGGCCCGAGCGTGCGCTCGCCGCAGGAGGTGCTCGATGCCGAGGGCTTGGCGATCCTGGAGCGTAACAAGCACCGGCATGCCTGAAGCGGCGGCGCTGACCGGACGCTGAATTGCAGTCTGTCTCCTTCCCGGCCTTCTGCGGGATTTGGCCCGGCACAGGACCTGAAGTCCTGGCCGGGCTCTTTTTGCTCCGGATGCCGTAAGTGCGGCCTCGCCAGGCAGGTAGACAGCGACAGTCGGTGTCCCGGGAAAAGACCAGTCCGGGATGGATGGGTGGTCAGTTGCGCAAGGCACGGTGGAGCGCCGGCGACATTGACGCCGCCGCGCCTGATGTGTCTCGCCGTTGGTGTGAAGCGCGGTGGATCCTTGGTATGGGCCTCGTGGCCGGACCTGCCACTGGGCCGGCCGCGACCCTCACGCTGATTCGGATGCCGACACCAGCAGCATGCGCGCAACATTGGCGTGCGCAGGTTGCTCCAACATGAAGCGCACTGCGCGTGCGACGTCCTGCGGCGCCAGCGGTGGCGTCTGATCGGCACGCACGCCCATGCCTTGCGAGCGCATGCGCTCGAAGATCTCGGTTTCCGTGGTGCCCGGCGCAATGGTGCCCACGCGCACGCCCGTGCCCTTGAGCTCCAGGCGCAGCGAGGTCGTGAAAATTTCCAGTGCCTGCTTCAAGCCGCTGTACGCGCCCATCGACGACGAGCTCAGGTAGGCGCCGACGCTCGAGACGTTGATGATCGCGCCGCTACCCTGGGCCTTGAGCGCGCGCGCGAACACGTACGAGGCGCGTACTACCGCGTCGAAGTTCACGCGGGTCATCTGTGCCAGCTCTTCAAGATCGATCCGGTCCACCGGGCCGGAGACCACCATGCCGGCGTTGTTGATCAGGATGTCAACCCGCCCGAAGCGCTCCCGCGCCAGGTCCAGCAGGGCCTGGGGCGTGGCCGGGTCCTCAACCGCAGCAGCCAGGCAAGCACAGGGGCCGCCAAGGCTGTCCTGGAGTTCCACCAGACGCTGCGCGCGTCGGGCCGTCACCACCAGCCGGACCCCGGCCGCGCTGAGCTCACGCGCAATGGCTTGGCCAATGCCCGACGATGCGCCGGTGACGACGGCTACGTTGTCATGCAGTTCCATGCCGCTTGGCCTGCTTCAGCTGGTGGCCTTGGCAGCCAGGCGGGCTTTCATCTCGTCCTGAAAGTCGCGCTTGAGCGTGGGGTAGTAGGCAATCTGGCCCCCCATGCCGCCGGCAATGTCGATCGACGCGGCACTGATGAAGGAGGCGTGCTCGCTGGAGAGAAAAAGTGCCATGCCGGCCACGTCCTCCGGCTTGCCGAAGCGCCCCAGCGGCACGACCTTGAGCACCATGGCCTCGAACTCCTCGCGCGGCGTGCCTTCGGGCATCTCGCGGTAGTGACGGTCCCACTGGCCGGTATCGATCCAGCCCATGTTGAGCGTGTTGACGAGGATGTTGTCCTTGGCCAGCGACATGCCCAGCGACTTCGACATCGCAATGCAGGCAGCACGGTTGACCACCGAGGGGATGCCGTCCGGCGTGATCTGCACACCCGCCAGTGCGTTGATCTCGACGATGCGACCCCAACGCTGGCGCCGCATGTGCGGCACCACCGCCTGCACGAAACGGAAGTGTCCCATCTGCAGCACGTTGGCGTGTTCCAGGATCTGCTCGGGCGTGAGCGTGTCGAGA
Organism: Pseudomonadota bacterium; assembly: GCA_023410975.1. Classification (GTDB taxonomy): domain Bacteria; phylum Pseudomonadota; class Gammaproteobacteria; order Burkholderiales; family Burkholderiaceae_C; genus Azohydromonas. The sequence goes on along the minus strand of JAEYPG010000742.1, from coordinate 8,316 downwards.
TTGCCACCACGTCCCTGACCGGCGTTGTTCACAAGCACGTCGACGCCGCCCCATTGGCTCGCCACCTCGTCCACGAAGCGCCGCACGCCCTCGGTGTCGGTGACGTCCACCGCACGGGCGATGACGGCCTGTGCCTGGTGTCCCAGCTCTTCACCCGCGGCCGCCACGTCGGCCTCGGTTCGCGCGCATATCGCCACGCGTGCCCCTTCTGCCGCAAACGCGCGCGCGATCGCGCGTCCTATGCCGCGCGAGGCGCCTGTGACGATCACCCGCTTGTTGCTCAGGTCGATATGCATGGTTGTCTCCGTGTACGGCCGCCGCATCCGGGCGTCCTCTCTGGAATTCTAGACACAAATCAAGAAATCGTTCAGTAATACTCACTCGCCGTTGGCCGGCGTGCTGCTCGACATCGCCAGGAACTCGCGAAACGCCTGCGCTGCCGGGCTCAGTGGCCGTTCACGGTTCCACGCGAGACCGACCTCCATCACGGGCAGGTGTCCTTCCACTGCGACCGCCTGAATGCGCCGCCCTTCCAGAGACCAGGGGCGAAACACCAGGTCCGACAGGATCGTCACGCCCAATCCCAGCGCCACCATCTCGCGCAGCGCCTCCATCGACGACGTCCGGATCACCGAGGCGGGCTCGATGCCCGCGCTCTTCCAGTAGCGCATGGCGTTGCGATGCGCATCGTCCACCGTCGGCACGATGTAGGGATAGCGCGCGATATCGCTCCACTGCACCGTGCTGCGCTCGGCCAGCTCGTGCGTGGCCGACACCCATAGCCGGCGACGCGAATAGTCCAGCGGCTGCAGCTGCAACTGCTGCGGAGCGTCCAGGTTCGACAGCAGCAGCGCCGCGAGCTCGATGCGGCCATCGTGCAGCTGCCGCTCGATCTGCAACCGTGGCAGCTCCAGCGGGACCAGTTCGACGAGCGGAAACAGCTTCATGAACTTGGCCACGGCGGGCAGCAGGAAATAGCCCTGCACGGTGTACGTGGCCGCGAGCTCCAGGCGCCCGCTGACGTCGGTGCGGTGATGGAAGGGAAAGCGCGCGGCCTCGCTGGCGAGCTCCAGGACGGCCTGCGCATGTTGCAGGAACGCATGTCCCTCGTACGTGAGCTTGACGCCACCTCGATTGCGTTCGAACAGCAGCGTGCCCAGCAGCCGCTCCAGCTCCGCAATGGCCAGCGTCATCGCCGACTGCGAGATGTTGATTTCTGCCGCGGCCACGGAGAGCTGTCCTGCTCGGGCAGCCGTCACGAAGTAGTGCAGCTGGCGAAGCGTGAAGCGTGGCGGTATGGAGGGACTCTTGGCCATGAGCAAAACCAATGTGAAACCACAGGAATTCACTAATGACTATGCCACGGAAATTGAACACAATTGCACCAAGTGTCTTGAAACGCGACGACGCGCACCCGACACCCCAGACTGTGCCGAAGGCAACTGCGGCACGTATCCCGCCCACGCACCCAATGGAGCAGCGACATGGCATTTCTGCGGCAGTGCCTTCTGGAGGCAAGGAGGCGCTCAGGCGACCTCGAGGGTTGGATCGAGTCGATGGAGTCGACGCTCGGTCGCGACAGGACGACGGCTGACGCAACGCTGCAGCAGTCCGCGTATCCCATGTCGCTGGCCGCCGCCCAGGCATCGCGCTCGGGCCCTGTGGCCTCGGCGCGGCCGCAGAGCGGCTGATTGATATCTGCAGGCACGACGCAAAAACGAAGGAGCACAACCGATGAAGCTGCTGGTGCCCGTGAAACGGGTGGTGGACTACAACGTGAAGGTTCGGGTCAAGAGCGATGGCACAGGTGTGGACATCGCCGGCGTGAAGATGAGCATGAACCCTTTCGACGAAATCGCCGTCGAGGAGGCCGTGCGGCTCAAGGAGCAGGGCGTGGCAAGCGAGATCATCGCTGTCTCCTGTGGCGCAAGCGCTTGCCAGGAGACGCTGCGCACGGCGCTGGCCATCGGCGCCGACCGCGCCATCCTGGTCGAGACACCCAACGATCCGTCGTTCGAGCTGCAGCCGCTGGCCGTGGCCAAGATCCTCAAGGCGCTGGTGGACAAGGAACAGCCGGGCCTGGTGATCCTGGGCAAGCAGGCCATCGACGACGACTGCAACCAGACCGGCCAGATGCTCGCCGCCCTCGCCGACCTGCCCCAGGCCACCTTCGCCTCCAAGGTGGAAGTTCTGGAGGGCAAGGCCAGGGTCACGCGCGAAGTGGACGGCGGCCTGGAGACGCTGGAAGTCTCGCTGCCGGCGGTGGTCACCACCGATCTGCGCCTGAACGAGCCGCGCTACGTGACGCTGCCCAACATCATGAAGGCCAAGAAGAAGCCCATGGAGACCGTCAAGCCGGCCGACCTGGGCGTGGACGTGACGCCGCGCATCAAGACCGTCAAGGTCGAAGAGCCGCCCAAGCGCGGCGCGGGCGTGAAGGTCCCGGACGTCGCCACCCTCGTGGACAAGCTCAAGAACGAAGCCAAGGTGATCTGAACATGGCTGCCCTCGTCATTGCCGAACACGACAACGCGTCCCTCAAGGGCGCGACCCTCAACACCGTCACCGCGGCGCTCGCCTGCGGCGGCGAAGTGCATGTGCTGGTGGCCGGTGAGAACGCCGCCGCCGTGGCCCAGGCCGCTGCCCAGGTGCAGGGCGTGTCCATGGTGCTGCACGCTGATTCACCGGCGCTGGGCACCCAGCTGGCCGAGAACTTGGCAGCACAAGTGCTGGCGCTGGCCGGTGGCTACAGCCATATCCTGTTTCCCGCTACGTCCAGCGGGCGCAACGTCGCGCCGCGCGTGGCCGCAAGGCTGGACGTGGCGCAGCTCAGCGACGTCACCAAGGTGCTGGGCGCTGATACCTTCGAGCGCCCGATCTACGCCGGCAACGCCATCGCCACGGTGCAGAGCGCCGATGCAGTGAAGGTCATCACCGTGCGCACCACCGGCTTCGACGCCGCGCCGGCCGTCGGCGGCAGCGCGGCCATCGAGACGATGGCCGCGGTGGCCGACAGCGGCAAGAGTGCCTTCGTCGGCCGTGAGCTGACCAAGAGCGACCGCCCCGAACTGACGGCGGCCAGGATCATCGTCTCCGGTGGCCGCGCGCTGGGCTCGGCCGAGAAGTTCACCGAGGTGCTGACGCCGCTGGCCGACAAGCTGGGCGCCGCTCTCGGCGCCTCGCGCGCCGCCGTGGATGCCGGCTACGCCCCCAACGACTGGCAGGTAGGGCAGACGGGCAAGATCGTCGCGCCGAGGCTGTACGTGGCCTGCGGCATCTCCGGCGCCATCCAGCATCTGGCGGGCATGAAGGACTCCAAGGTGATCGTGGCCATCAACAAGGACCCGGAAGCGCCCATCTTCAGCGTGGCCGACTACGGGCTGGAGGCTGATCTGTTTGGTGTGATACCAGAGCTGGTCGCTCAGCTTTGACGTATCGGGAGCAAGTGATGGGCACTGACGCGCACGTTGCGAAGTCCTGTACCGGGGAGCAGGACTTCTACGGGCTGATCCTGGAGCGCATCGATGGCAGGCCAATGCGTCTTGCACGCTACTGGGGGCAGGTGCTGCTGGTGGTCAACGTCGCATCCCGCAGTCCGCTGGCAACGACTCAGCTGCGGGAGCTCCAATCTCTGCATGAACGCTACAACGAGGTCGGACTGAAGGTCATGGGCTTTCCGTGCAACGACTTCGGCGGCATGGAGCCTTGGGACGACGGGCGCATCCAAGACCATTACGAGCGGACATTGGGCTTGAGCTTTACGCTCTTCTCCAAGGTGTCCATTGCCCGCGAGCCGCGTCATCCGCTCTTTGCCATGCTTGCTCGTGCAGCGGAAGTGCCGCGGGACGTTGGCGGCATGCCACCGCATGCCCGGTTGGCCAGGGAGCCAGCGACGACAGCGGGCTCACAGGGTCCCGTGCATGACAACTTCGAGAAGTTCCTGGTCGGTCGCGACGGACGGTTGCTGCATCGGTTCGGCCCCGAGATACCGCCGCAGGCGCCGCAGGTGCTGACTGCCTTGGAGCAGGCGCTCGGTGTCGCGCGCAATGGCTTGTCCGCAGCGGCGGCGTCGGTCGGTCCTTCCAGCTTGCTTCCCAGTCCAGCCTGACCTGACCAGGGTCTGATCGCAGGACCGTCCACGTGCCTGGCGGCCCCGCGTACTCGCTCCAAATGCCTTGTCGACCTGTCCATGAACACCCAAGACTTCCTTCTGCAGCAGTACGGTCCGCGCGAATCCATGGAGTACGACGTCGTGATCGTGGGCGCCGGCCCTGCAGGCTTGGCGACTGCCATCCGGCTCAAGCAGCTTGCCTCGGCAGCGGGCTCCGAAGTTTCCGTCGTCGTGTTGGAGAAGGGCGCCGAGCCGGGCGCCCACATCCTCTCCGGTGCCATCATGGACCCGCGCGCGCTGACGGAGCTTATTCCCGACTGGAAGGAAAAGGGAGCACCGCTCAAGCAAGCCGTCACGGCTGACGAGTTCCTGTTTCTCTCCGAAACCGGTGCGCGAGCCACTCCGCACGGCCTGCTGCCCGATTGCTTCAAGAACGAAGGCAACTACATCGTGAGCCTGGGCGAGGTGGTGCAGTGGCTGGCCGCGCAGGCGGAAGAGCTGGGTGTGGAGATCTTCCCCGGTTTTGCTGCTGCGGAAGTCCTGTACGCCGAGGACGGCACGGTGCGCGGCGTGGCCACCGGCAACATGGGGCTCGGCAAGGACGGCGATCCGACCGACCACTTTCAGCTCGGCATGGAACTCCGCGGCAAGTACACCATCTTTGCCGAAGGCTCGCGCGGTCACCTGGGCAAGCAGCTCATCGAACGCTTCGCACTTGACGCGGGCAAGGATCCGCAGAGCTATGGGCTGGGCTTGAAGGAACTGTGGGAAGTCCCCGCAGCCAGCCACCGTGCCGGCCTGGTGGTCCATACGGCCGGTTGGCCCCTGGATGCGGACACCTACGGAGGCAGCTTTCTTTACCACGCCGCGGACAATCGCATCGCCATTGGCTTCGTCGTGGGTCTGGACTATGCCAATCCCTGGCTGTCGCCGTTCGAGGAGTTCCAGCGCTTCAAGACCCATCCTGCCATCGCCAAGCACCTCGCTGGCGGCCGACGCATCTCCTATGGCGCGCGCGCCATCACGGCCGGCGGTCTCCTGAGCCTGCCCAAGACCGTGTTCCCGGGCGGCGCACTGGTGGGCTGCGACGCGGGCTACCTCAATGCCAGCCGCATCAAGGGCAGCCACGCCGCAATCAAGAGCGGCATGCTGTGCGCGGAAAGCCTGTTCGAGGCGCTGGCCGCGGGACGCAGCGGCGACGTACTCTCTGCCTACCCGCAAGCCTTCGAGAAAAGCTGGCTGCACGCCGAACTGCTACAGGCCAAGAACTTCAAGCAGTGGTTCAAGAAGGGCCGCGCGACGGCGACCTTGATGACAGGCATCGAACAGTGGCTGCTGCCGCGCCTTGGCGTGAAGTGCCCGCCATGGACGCTGCGGCGCACCGCGGCTGACCACACCCTCCTCAAGCCAGCGGATCAATGCGAGCGCATTGCCTATCCCAAGCCGGACGGCAAGCTCAGCTTCGATCGCCTCTCGTCAGTGTTTGTCAGCAACACCAACCACGAGGAAAACCAGCCTGCGCATCTGAGGTTGCGTGACGAGCAGGCGGCACTGGACATCAACCTGATGACCTTTGCCGGCCCCGAAGCGCGCTTCTGTCCGGCGGGCGTGTATGAATACGTGGGGCAAGCCGACGGTCGGCAGAGACTGCAGATCAATGCACAGAACTGCCTGCATTGCAAGACCTGCGACATCAAGGACCCCACGCAGAACATCACCTGGGTCGTGCCCGAAGGCGGCGGTGGCCCGGCCTATGCCGGCATGTGAGCCCGTGGGCATCCGGCGGGACGGTGCGCTGGTCAAGGGACAGCAGCCTGCACAAGCAGGTTGCATGTGCAAGGGCTGCATCGTGATGGACAACAGAGGGAGTGTGATCAATGCGCATCGGCGTTCCGCTCGAAACCGCAAGCGGTGAGACACGTGTCGCGGTCACGCCCGAGACCGCGAAGAAGCTCATAAGCCAGGGCCACCGGCTCCTCGTGCAATCCGGCGCCGGCGTGGCTGCAGCGGCGCCTGATGCCGCCTACGCCGCGGTAGGCGCTGAAGTAGTGGACGCCCGCGCCGCGCTCGGCTGCGATCTGGTGCTCAAGGTCCGCTTGCCCTCGGCGCAGGAGTTGGAGCACATGCAGCGCGGCGCCACGCTGGTCGGAATGCTCAACCCCTTCGACGCCAAAGGCTTGCAGCGCCTGGCTGCTGCGGGTATCACCGCCTTCGCGCTGGAGGCCGCCCCGCGCACCACGCGCGCGCAGAGCATGGACGTGCTCTCCTCACAGGCCAACATCGCCGGCTACAAGGCCGTGGTCATCGCGGCCGACCGCTACCAGAAGTTCTTTCCCATGCTCATGACCGCTGCGGGCACCGTGAAGGCCGCGCGCGTGGTGATCCTGGGCGTGGGCGTGGCGGGGCTGCAGGCCATTGCCACGGCCAAGCGGCTGGGCGCGGTGATCGAAGCCTCCGACGTGCGCCCCTCGGTGAAGGAGCAGGTGGAGTCGCTGGGCGCGAAGTTCATCGACGTTCCCTACGAGACGGCCGAGGAGAAGGACGCCGCGGAAGGAGTGGGCGGCTACGCGCGCCCGATGCCCGAGAGCTGGCTCACGCGCCAGCGTGCGGAAGTCGCCAAGCGCGTGGCGCTGGCCGACGTGGTGATCTCCACGGCGCTGATCCCGGGCCGCCCGGCCCCGAAGCTCGTGTCCGCAGAGATGGTGCAGTCCATGAGGCCGGGCTCGGTGATCGTGGACCTCGCCGCGGCCAACGGCGGCAACTGCGCGCTGACGGTGCCCGGGCAGACGGCGGTGCAGCACGGCGTGACGATCGTGGGCGAGACCAACCTGCCCGCGCTCGTGGCGGCGGACGCCTCTGCACTCTACGCGCGCAACGTGCTCGACTTCCTGAATCTCATTTGCCCCAAGGACGCCGCCGCCGTGAACGTGCCGCTGGACGACGACATCGTGGCCGCATGCCTGATGAGCCGAAATGGACAGATAACCAGGATATCTACATGAACCGCCTGATGCTGCGTGCCAAGCTGCACCGCGCCACCGTCACTGAAGCTGATCTGCACTACGAGGGCAGTTGTGCGATTGACGCGACCCTGCTCGAGGCAGCCGACATGCGTGAGTTCGAGAAGATCGAGCTCTACAACGTCAACAACGGCGAGCGCTTTTCCACGTACATCATTCCGGCTCCACCGGGCTCGGGCATCGTGTCCCTCAACGGTGCTGCTGCGCGCAAGGCGCATGTCGGTGACCTGCTCATCATCTGCACGTACGCACCCATGAGCGAAGAGGCTGCTCGTGCCTACAAGCCGCGCTTGGTGCTGCTGGGCGAGGGTAATCGCATCCAGCAGATCAAGGCGGTCTGAGTACGCGCCTCTTCCTACCGCCAAAGGATCTGCCATGGATGCCGTTACACCGACCGTCGTCAACTTGATCGTCTTCGTGCTGGCGATCTACGTGGGCTACCACGTGGTGTGGACGGTGACGCCCGCGCTGCACACGCCGCTGATGGCGGTCACGAACGCCATCTCCGCCATCGTCATCGTGGGCGCGATGCTGGCCGCGGCGCTGACCGAGACGGGCCTGGGCAAGACCATGGGCGTGCTGGCCGTGGCGCTGGCGGCGGTGAACGTCTTCGGCGGCTTCCTGGTGACGCGGCGCATGCTGGAGATGTTCCGCAAGAAGGAGAAGAAACCTGCAGCCGCGGCGTCTCACGCCGATGGTGCACACCCCGCTGCGACGCTGAGCACGGAGACCACGCGATGAGCATGAACCTCGTGACGCTGCTGTACCTGGTGGCCAGCGTCTGCTTCATCCAGGCCCTCAAGGGCCTGTCTCACCCCACCACGTCGATCCGCGGCAACCTCTTCGGCATGACGGGCATGGGCATCGCGGTGGTGACCACCGCGGCGCTGCTCCTCAAGCTCGCCGAAGACCTCGGCACCGCCGGCGCCTCGGGGCTGGTGTGGGTGCTCATCGGGCTGCTGGTGGGCGGCAGCGCCGGCACCGTGATGGCCCGCCGCGTGCAGATGACCAAGATGCCCGAGCTCGTGACCTTCATGCACTCGATGATCGGCATGGCCGCGGTGTTCATCGCCGTGGCCGCGGTGGCCGAGCCCTGGGCTTTCGGCATCACCGCCAAGGGCAGCGAGATCCCGGCGGGCAACCGCTTGGAGCTGTTCCTCGGGGCAGCCATCGGTGCCATCACCT
>JAEYPG010000683.1 GCA_023410975.1 Pseudomonadota bacterium | reverse complement strand
CCGCCAGCCTGGACTCGCAGACCGCCGAGGCCGTGCTGGAGCTCATGCGCGAGCGCAGCCGCGAGGAGGGCGTCACCTTCGTCTTCGCCACCCACGACGAGCGCCTGAGCAGCCGCTGCGACCGCGTGGTGCGCCTGCGTGACGGGCGCGTCGAAGGCGCACCGCCTGGGCCACCCGCGCCGCCGGTGCCGGTTGCGGTGGCCGCCTCCGCCCGGAGCGCCGCGTGAGGTGGCTGAAGTTCGCCGCGCTCAACGTGATGCGCAACCGCCGCCGTTCGCTGGTGGCCATCTTCATCACCGCGCTGGGCACCGCCGCGCTGCTGATGGCCGGGGGCTTCGCGCTCTACACCTACGATGCGCTGGAGCAGGTCACCGTGCGCGAGAGCGGGCACCTCGTGCTCGGGACCCGGCAGCACTTCGAGCAGGACGAGGACGTGCCGCTGCAGCACGGCCTGGACGATGCGGCGGCGCTGCAGGCGCGGCTGGCCGCCGACCCCGCCGTGCGCCAATTGCTGCCGCGCGTGGAGTTCAGCGGCCTGGTGAGCAACGGCGAGAAGTCGGCCGGGATGATGGCGCTGGGCATCGACGCTGCGGCCGAGCTGCGGGCCAAGGGGCCGTTCCTGAATGTCGTCGAGGGCGCGATGCCCACGGGCGAGGAGGGTGGCGACGATGCCTGGGTGCTGTTGGGCGCGGACTTGGCGCGCAGCCTCAAGGCCTCACCCGGCAGCCGGCTGACCCTGCTGGCCACCGACACCCGCGGCGCGATGCGGAACCTGCCGGTGCGGGTGCAGGGCGTGGTTTCCACCGGCGTGCCGGAATTGGACCGGCGCCAGCTCTACACCGACCTGCGCGGCGCGCAGCGGCTGCTGGGCAGCGCTCGCGTGTCCACGCTGCAGGTGTTCCTGGGCGGCATGGAGGAGGTCGTGCCGGCGCAGGAGCGGCTGCAGGCACAGCTGCCGGGGCTGGTGGTGCGCACCTGGGAGGCGCAGGCGGGCTTCTACGAGAGCGTGCGCGCGCTCTACCACCGCATCTTCGGCGTGATGGGGCTGGTGATCGGCGTGATCGTGGTCGTGGTGGTCGCCAATGCCATGGCCTCGGCGGTGGTGGAGCGCACGCGCGAGATCGGCACGCTGCGCGCGCTGGGCACGCTGCCGGGGCAGTTGCTGCGCGCGCTGGCGCTGGAGGGCTTCATCCTGGGCGGCGGCGGCGCGCTGCTGGGGGCGGTGGCGGCGACGACGGTGTCGGGGCTGCTGCGGGTGTTCCCGGTGCAGATGCCGCCGCCGCCCGGGCGCAGCGTGGGCTACCCGCTGCAGATCGATCTGGACTTCCTGCCCATGCTCAACACCGTGCTGCTGATGGCGCTGCTGGCCACGCTGGCCTCGGCCTGGGTGGCGCGGCGCACGGTGCGCAAGCCGATCGTGGAGGCGCTGGCGCATTTGTGAGCCTGGCGCGCCGGCCCGGCACGCTCAGAGCAATTCGTCCGATCGCGCCACCTGCAGCCCGCGCGCCCGCATCGCGTCGAAGAATTCCTGCTGCTGCGCCTCGAACCCGGCCACCGGGCTCATGCAGTCGGACAGCAGCACGATGTCTTGCGGCCGCCGCCGGTGCATGTGCTGGACCAGGTGCTCCGTCGTCGCCCGCACGCAGTGGCTGGAGGCCTGGCCGGCGATCACCAAGGTGCCGTCGCGGTCCAGGTGCCGCAGCAGCGGCTCGTTCAGCCCGGTATCCGGGTCCTGCGGATCGGGCACCTCGGCCTGCAGCGCGCTGTAGTGCTCGGTCCACGGGTTGGTGCCCTTGATGGCGTAGCGCACCGCCTGCAGCGTGCGTTCCTCCCATGCGGCGCAGGCGGCCTGCACGTCGGCATGCAGGTTGTGGCCCCAGGTGCCGATCTCGCAGTGCACCGACCACACCATCAGCTTGTAGCGGCCGAGCGCTTCGAGCGCATCAAGGTAGGCCAGCACGCGCGGCAGCGCCTGCGCCGCGCGCGGCAAGCAGGTGCCGTTGCGCACTTCCGCCGCCGTGATCTCCGTGAACGGCGCCACCGCCTCGCCGTCGCCGCGCACCCAGAACGTCGGGTGCGCGATGTCCACGCGGTGATGCGAGTCCAGCGTGGCGGTGATGCCCGTCAGCCGCGGTCCCGCCGCCCGGATGAAGCGGGCCAGCCGCTGCAGGTCGGCATGCGCGCCCGGCACGGGCAGGGCCGGCTGCATGGCTTGGCCGGTCGGCGGGTCCAGCGGCCGCAGGGACGGCGGCAGGTCGCAGAAATCGTTCTGCGCATCGACGATCAGCAGCTCGGCTGGCAGCAGCATGTTGTGCTCCTTGAAACGTTTAGTTGCGTCATGGGGGCAACGATTGGGAGAACTCGTCCTGTGCAGGCAATCGGGAAGGTACCGCCACCTAATTGCTTGCCAATAGAGGTTATGTCAACTTTGTGGTGTGCCGATGGCCTTCCACTTGCCGCTTCATTCACCACCGGCCCTACGGCCTCGCAGGAGCTTCACGACATGCCCCCCGTCATCCACAGCCTTCTGGAGACCGACCTCTACAAGTTCACGATGTGGCAGGCGATGCTGCATCGGCATCCGCGCACGCAGGCCCAGTACCGCTTCGTGTGCCGCAACCCCAAGGGCCTGGATCTCGGCGCGCTGCTGCCGCAGGTGGAGCGCGAGCTCGACGCGCTGTGCGGCCTGTGCTTCACCAAGCCGGAGCTGGCCTACCTGCGCTCGCTGCGCTTCATCAGCCCGGACTTCGTCGATTTCCTGCGCATCTTCAAGTTCCAGCGCGAATTCATCCGCGCCTGGGCCGAGGGCGAGGAACTGCACGTCGTGGCCGAGGGTCCGCAGGTGCACGTGATGGGCTTCGAGATCTACGTGCTGGCCATCGTCAGCGAGCTGCACTACCGCCGCTTCGACGCCGCGCCCGCGCTGGCCGAGGGCCGGCGGCGGCTGGGGGACAAGATCGCCCGGCTGCAGGCCCTGGAGGCCGGGCCGCGGCGGCGCCATCCCTTCGAGATGTTCGACTTCGGCATCCGCCGCCGCTTCAGCGGCGCCTGGCAGCGCGAGGTGGTGGACCGCTTCCGGCAGGCGCTGCCGCAGTACTTCAAGGGCACCTCGAACGTGTTCCTGGCCGCCGAGCTGGGCCTGGTGCCCATCGGCACCATGGCGCACGAGTACCTGCAGATGTACCAGGCGGTGGGCGGCGTGCGGCTGCGCGACCACCAGAAGGCGGCGCTGGAGGACTGGGTGCAGGAGTACCGCGGCGACCTGGGCACGGCGCTGACGGACGTGGTGGGCATGCGCGCCTTCCTGGCCGACTTCGACCTCTACTTCGCCAAGCTCTTCGACGGCCTGCGCCACGACTCGGGCGACCCGGTCTGGTGGGGCGAGCTGGCGCTGGCGCACTACGAGAAGCTGCGCATCGACGCGCACACCAAGCGGCTGGTGTTCTCCGACGCGCTCAACGTGGACAGGGCGCTGGCGCTCTACCACCACTTCGCCGACCGCACGCAGTGCGGCTTCGGCATCGGCACGAACCTGACCAACGACCTGGGCCTGCCGCCCCTGAACATCGTCATGAAGCTGGTGCACTGCAACGGGCAGCCGGTGGCCAAGCTCTCCGACTCGCCAGGCAAGACGCTGGTGGACGACACCACCTTCCTGGCCTACCTGCGCCAGGTCTTCGACGCGCCGGCGCCCTGAGGGCGGGCCGGCAAGGCCGGTCGCTTGCTGCGCGCAGCCGGTGTGCCTGGCTGCGCCCTGCCCGCTCGCGTGGGCCGGCGAAAGGTTTTCCGTCGAGTTCATCCGGGTCCTCTTGCTGCGACGCAGCATTCCGGAAAAACCCGTAGAATGAACGTTCATTCAGTAAACGTTACCAGGCGTTCCTCCCGCCTGCTTCCTCCCATGCCACTGCTTCGCCCGCCGTACCGCTTGACTTTCTCCACCACCTTGCTGGCGCTGGCCTGCGCCACGTTCATGCTGGCGGGCTGCTCCAAGGGACAGAACCAGCAGGCGGCACCGGCCGCGCCGCCGCCCGCGCAGGTGGGCGTGCTGACGGTGCAGGCGCAGCCGCTGACGCTGCGTACCGAGCTGGCGGGCCGGACCTCGCCCTACCTGGTGGCGGAGGTGCGGCCGCAGGTGGGCGGGCTCATCCAGAAGCGGCTGTTCGAGGAGGGAAGCTTCGTCAAGGCCGGGCAGACGCTCTACCAGATCGACCCCGCCACGCTGCAGGCCGACCTGGAAAGCGCCCGCGCCTCGCTGGCCAAGGCGCAGGCCAACGTCGCCACGGCCGAGCTGCGCGCGCGCCGCTATGACGAGCTGGTGACCATCGACGCGGTGAGCAAGCAGGCGCGCGACGACGCGCAGGCGCAGCTGCTGCAGGCGCGCGCCGACGTCGCCACGGCGGGCGCGGCGGTGCGCACGGCGCAGATCCGCGTGGAGTACGCCCGCGTGAGCGCGCCCATCTCCGGCATCGCCGGCCGCTCCACCGTCACGCCCGGCGCGCTGGTCACGGCCAACCAGGCCGCGGCGCTGGTGACGGTGCAGCAGCTCGACCCGATCTACGTGGACATCCAGCGCGCCAGCGCCGAGCTGCTGCAGCTGCAGAAGGCCTTCGCCGCCGGCAAGCTGCAGCGCATCGACGCCGGCCGCGCCCGCGTGAAGCTGCAGCTCGAAGACGGCAGCGACTACGCGGTGGAAGGCACGCTCAAGTTCGCCGAGGCCACCGTGGACCCGAGCACCGGCAACGTCACGCTGCGCGCCGTGTTCCCCAACCCCAAGGGCACGCTGCTGCCGGGCATGTACGTGCGCGCGCTGCTGGACGAGGGCTCGACGCAGCAGGCCATCCTGGTGCCGCAGCGCGCCGTCACGCGCGACCCCAAGGGCAACGCCCTGGCCATGGTGCTGGGCGAAGGCAACAAGGTCACGCCGCGCCCGCTCAAGGTGGACCGCGTCGTGGACGGCCAGTGGCTGGTCAGCGAGGGCCTCAAGCCCGGCGACCAGCTGATCGTGGACGGCCTGCAGAAGGTGCGCCCCGGCGCGACCGTGACGCCGGTGCCCGTGTCGGCCTCGGGCGTACCG
>JAEYPG010000628.1 GCA_023410975.1 Pseudomonadota bacterium | reverse complement strand
TCCCGCTGATCCTCAAGGAAAGCGCGGGCGTCAAGCGCGTGGACCTGCTGAGCTACCTGGACCAGCACAAGATCGGCACGCGGCTGCTGTTCGCGGGCAACCTCACGCGCCAGCCCTACATGGTCGGCCGCAACTACCGCATCAGCGGCGAGCTCACCAACACCGACGTCGTGATGAACCAGACCTTCTGGCTGGGCACCTTCCCGGGCCTGACCACGGAGCACCTGGACTACATCGTGCAGAAGCTCGAAGAGTTCTTCGGGATCAACTTCTGAGGCCTGGGCACCGGTGAAGATCCTTCTCACGGGCGGCAGCGGCTTTCTTGGCAGCGCGCTGGCGCGGCACCTGCAGGACCAGGGCCACGAGGTGGCACTGCTGCTGCGCTCGGCGTCCTCGCTGGCGCGGCTGCAGGGGCGCGACTTCGACATCGGCCGCTGCGCGGACGATGCCGGCCTGGCCGCCTTCGTGCAGCGCGTGCAGCCGCAGGCCGTGATCCACACCGCCTGCGCCTACGGGCGCCAGGGCGAGACGCTGCTGCAGCTCACCGACGCCAACCTGCGCCTGGGCTTGGCGCTGCTGCAGGCGCTGCAATCACTGCCCGTGGCTGACGCGCCGCGCCTGTTCCTCAACACCGGCACCGCGCTGCCGGCCGAGGTCAGCCCCTACGCGCTGAGCAAGCGCCAGTTCGCGCAGTGGGGCCACCGACTGGCGCTGGCTGCGCCGCAGCAGCTGCGCTTCGTCAACGTCGAGCTGGAGCACATGTACGGCCCCGGCGACGACGCGAGCAAGTTCACCACCCATGTGCTGCACAGCTGCGCACGTCACGAGCCCGTGCTCAAGCTGACGGCCGGCGAGCAGCGGCGCGACTTCATCTTCATCGGCGACGTGCTCAGCGGCTACGCCACGCTGCTGGAGCGCGCGGCCGAGCTCGGTGCTTCGGCCGATGTGCCGCTGGGCTCGGGCACCGCGCCCACGGTGCGCGAGTTCGTGCAGACCGCGCACCGGCTGTGCCGCTCGCGCACCGAGCTGCAGTTCGGCGCCGTGCCCTACCGGCCCGGCGAAGCCATGCACTGCCAGGCCGACCTGGCGCAGATGTACCGGCTGGGCTGGAGCCCGCGCTGGAGTCTGGAGCAGGGCCTGCAACACACCCTCGAACTGGAATTCCCCCAAGCATGAAACTCCTGATCACCGGCGGCTGCGGCTTTCTCGGCAGCAACCTGGCCGCGCACGCCCTGGAACAAGGCATCGAGCTGTGCGTGTTCGACAGCCTCTACCGCCACGGCTCGCAGCTCAACCTGCAGTGGCTGCAGGGCCTGGGGCGCTTCGAATACGTGCATGGCGACGTGCGCAACGCCAACGACGTGCTGCGCACCGTGCGGCGCTTCAAGCCCGACGCGGTGTTCCACCTCGCCGGCCAAGTGGCCATGACCACCTCCATCGCCGACCCGCGCATGGACTTCGAGGTCAACGCGCTGGGCACGCTCAACGTGCTCGAAGCCGTGCGCGAGCACGCCCGCGACGCCGCCGTCATCTACTCCTCCACCAACAAGGTCTACGGCGACCTTGAGCAGTACGGCTACGAGGAGCGGCCCACGCGCTGGAGCTGCGTGGAACGGCCCCAGGGCTTCGCCGAGGACACGCCGCTGGACTTCCACTCGCCCTACGGCTGTTCCAAGGGCGCCGCGGACCAGTACCTGCGCGACTACCACCGCATCTTCGGCCTCAACACGGTGGTGTTTCGCCACAGCTCCATGTACGGCGGGCGCCAGTTCGCCACCGCCGACCAGGGCTGGATCGGCTGGTTCTGCCAGATGGCCGCCGAGACCCGCGCCGGGCTGCGCCGCGAGCCCTTCACCATCTCGGGCAACGGCAAGCAGGTGCGCGACGTCCTGCACGCGCAGGACATGATCGCTCTGTACTTCTCCACGCTGCAGCACATCGGCGCGGCTGCGGGCCAGGCCTACAACGTCGGCGGCGGCATGGCCAACAGCCTGTCGCTGCTGGAGCTCTTCTCTTTGCTGGAACACCGCATCGGACAGCCGTTGCAATACCGCCAGCTGCCGCCGCGCGAGAGCGACCAGCGCGTGTTCGTCGCCGACATCGACAAGGTTTCGACCATCGCCGGCTGGCGCCCGCAGGTCTCTGCCGCCGAGGGGGTGGGCCGGATGCTGGAGTGGACGAGCTCGCTCCAGGAGCGGGGCGCTTGTTGAAAGCCGTACTGCCCGTCCTGTCCGGCTGGGGCGCGCGGGCGGGCGTGGTCGTGTGTTCCTTCGTGAACACGCGGCTGCTCATCGATGTGCTGGGCGTCAACAGCTACGCGGCCTTATCCATCGTGCTGTCGCTGGCGCCTTGGGCGGCCCTGCTGAACCTGGGCCTGCCCAACACCACGCAGAACCTCATCGCCCAGAGGCGGGCACAGGGGCGCGACGCCAAGCGGCTGCAACAGGCGGCCGTGGATGCCGCCTGTACCGGCACCCTGCTCTATCTGCCCGCGGTGCTGCTGCTGTCGCTGCCGGTGCAGCGCTGGCTGCTGCAGGACCACGGGTCCATGTCCTATGCATCGGTGATGCTGGTGGTGTGGGGACTGACGATGATGGGGCTGGGCATGGTGTTCAATCAGGTGCTGCATGCCACCCACCGCAGCACCTGGCCCGTGGTGATGCCGGCGCTGCAAGCCGTGCTGACCACGCTGGCCTTGCTGGCGGTGGTGAAAGCGCCGTCGATGCGGGAGCTGTGGGGAACACTGGCGGTGACCCTACCCATGCTGGTGGTCTTTCTCGTGTCGGCCCGGCTGGCCGGCGCCCGCCTGCGCTGGACGCTCGACTGGCGTGCGCTGCGAACCCTGCTGCACACGAGCCGGGGCTTTCTGCTGTTCAGCATCGCCGGCGCCCTGGCGTTGTCATGCGACTACATCGTCATGGCGCGCTTGCTCGGCAGCCAGGAGGTGGCCCAGTACAACTTGGCCGGCAAGCTGTTCGGCACGCTGCTGACCCTGCACGGCATCCTGCTGGCGACGTCCTGGACACCGCTGTCCGACCGCTTCTTCCGCACCGACTTTGCCGGCATGCGCAGCCTGCTGACCCGTCTGCTGCTGATGGGTTTCGCATTGCTGGCCATCGTCGGCTTGCCGCTGAGCCTGTTCATGGACGAGGTCGTTCGCGTGCTCTCGCGCCAGCAGGTGCAGCCCCTGCCGCTGGCGCTGGTGATGGGCTGGCTGGCCTACATGCTGGTACGCATCTGGTCCGACACCTTCGCCACGGCTTTGCTGAGCTGCAACCAGCTGGGCACCGTGAACCGCTATGTCGTCTGGCAATCCGTCATCAGCCTGGCCGCGCAGTGGTGGCTGGGCGCCCGATACGGTGCCACCGGAATCGTCTTGGGCATCGTGTGCTCCTTCGTGCTGACGGCCGCCTGGATTCTTCCCATGCGCTTTTTCCGCATCACGCGCTCGATGCCCCGGTTTAGTTGTCATGCCGCCTGAAAATATGAGCCCGGTTGAACCCCTGATCTCGATCGCGATCCCGACCTACAACCGTGCAAAGCGGCTTGAGGAAACCTTGTCCCGCCTGAGCGCACATCCCGAGATCTTTCGCGACGACATCGAGATTGCCATTTCCGACAACGCATCCACCGACGAGACCGGTAATGTTGTGGCCGCCTTTGTCGCACGCACCGGAAAAGCCATCCAATTCAGGCGCAACGACCGGAACCTGGGTATCGACGGCAATATCCACGCGGTATCCCGCCTTGCGACCGGGCGTTACCTATTGCTCATGTCCGACGACGACCTGCTGCTACCCGGGGCGCTGACCAAACTGCTCGCCCTGGTCAACACCACGCCGGACCTGCTGTTCTGCTTCGTCAATGGAGGCTCGTTCAAGGGCCCGTACGATCCGAGGGCCGTGCTGCCGTCGATCGTGAACATCGACCAACCCCTGGTCACGCAGGACCCGAACGAACTGCTGGTCACCATCGGCGTGTGGTGCACCTTCATTTCATCCTTCTTTGTCGAGCGGCGGGCCTGGCAGGAGGTGCCGGCGCCGGAATCCTTCATCGGCTCGGACATCTACCTGACGCATATTCTTTTCCGGCTGCTGGCCCGCAACCGCGGGCGCACCAGCGTCGTCACGGCCGAACAGCTGCTGGCCGCACGGGCCGAATACACCGGCAACTTCCGCGTGTTCCACGCCTTCGGCTACAGCCTCATGAAACTGCTCACCGAAGATGCGCCGGCCATCGGCCTGAACGCGAAGGCGATGCGCCGGATCAAGCTGGATGTCGTGCGACGGGCCTTGCCGCCCATGGTGCTGATGATGCGCAAACGCGAACAAAAACAGCGTGCCTTGCACCTTCGGGAACTGGGCCCGCTGCTGCGCTATACCTGGTGGGAACCGTTGGCCTGGCTGTTCCTGCTGCCCGTGGCGCTGCTGCCATCGGCCGCCATCGAACCACTGATGCAGCTCAAGAAAAAACTCTTCAAGCGCTCGATGTTTGCCTGAGCCTGCAACCCTGTTTGGAGTGCCGCTTGTTTTCCATGCTGGTCCGTTTGGTCTCACGCGTACTTGGTCGTATGGGTCTGATATACGACAGCGTGTGCACGCACTGGTATCGCGGCCTGTTCGCCAGTTGCGGCCCCGGCGCACTCATCCGAGAGCCGCGCAAAATCGTAGGTGGCCGCTACATTCACATCGGCTCTGGTTTCGATGCATTCCCGGGCCTGCGCATCGAGGCGTTTGACCGTCATTTGGACAAACTCTTCACACCCCGCATCAGCATTGGCGACAACGTCAGCATCAATTACGACTGCCATATCGGCTGCGTCAATGAAATCACCATCGGCCATGGTGTGTTGCTCGCCAGCCGCGTCTACATCTCCGACCACAGCCACGGCACGCTGGATTATCACGACATCCACACACCGCCTTCCGAGCGCCTGGTTCATTCCAAGGGCGCTGTCGTCATCGAGGATGGCGCTTGGATTGGCGAAGGCGCCTGCATTCTGCCCGGTGTACGCATCGGCAGGCACGCGATAGTGGGTGCCAACGCCGTCGTCACCAAGGACATACCGCCTTTCAGCGTGGCGGCCGGCGTTCCGGCACGCGTGCTCAAAACTCTCAGTTCCACATGATTACCTTCACCATCGTTGCCAGGAATTACCTGAGCTTGGCCTACACGCTGGCCGAATCCTATTCACGCCATCATCAAGGCAGCGTGCTCATCATCGTGGCCGACGGCCTGGAAGGCGTCACGCCACCGGCCGGCGTACGCGTTGAGCCTGCCTCCGCTCATATAGACGCGGCAGAATTCGAAGACTTGGCACTGAAATACAACATCACCGAATTCTGCACGGCCGTCAAACCCTACGTCTTCAAGACGCTTTTCGCACACCACCCCGGCGCCAAGGTCATGTACCTGGACCCTGACACCTACGTGATGGCGCCGCTGGATTACGTCAGGCAGGCTTTGGATTCAAGTGACATCGTGCTCACGCCGCATTTGCTCGAATGCAGGGTTGAACACGACCATACTTATCCCGAATACAAGCATCTGTGGGAAGGCATTTTCAATCTGGGATTCGCCGCCCTGAAGGACTCGACGGCAGCACGAAAGCTGGTGGACTGGTGGATCGTGCGCCTGCGCGATTATTGCTACGCTGACCGCTGGGACGGCCTGCACACCGATCAGAAGTGGATGGATTACATCCCCGGCTATTTCCCGCAACAGCTGCATGTCTCCACCCATGCCGGTTTGAACACCGCACATTGGAATCTGGACGAGCGCCCGCTGTCGCGGCATGACGACGTTTACCACGCGGGCAAGGACCCGTTGCTGCTGTTTCATTTTTCCGGTTGCGACTTCAAGGGCCGGCGCCTGACCAAGTATTCGGCACAAGAGTCCCAGGGCGTCCGGGACAGCGCTTTAAATGACCTGCTGCAGGAGTATGTGGATGCCGTGATGAAAAACGGCTACGAGCAGAACATTTCGATCCCATACAAATACAACACTTTTGACGACGGGGTGGCCATCACCAGCCTGCACCGGCGCCTGTACCGGGTTTTGAACCCCGATCATCGTTTCAGCAACGTGCTCAGCGCGCAGGGCCCTTTCTACCGCATGCTGGCGGCGCATGGCATGCTGGACCTCGGGGCGCAGGCCGCACGAAATTACACGGCAAGCACGGTGTCCAACCTGGACCGCAAACGCAACGCCGCCGAGCGCGTCATGCGCATGCTGTGGCGTCTGCTCGGTCCGCGCAAATACTCGTATCTCATAAAGTTTTTTTCAATATACGGTCGCTTCGAGTCCCACGCCTTTTTGCTGGAACCCGAAAGCGCCCGCACGAACACGCGCTAACCAGAGAGAACACCTGTGATGCAAGCTCATCTTGTCGTCGACGCCCGACCATTGCGTGGCAGCCACAACGGTATCGCACGCGTCGTCGCACAGGTTTTGAAGCAATTACCGCATCACACCAGCGCGCGTATCACGGCTGTCTCGAACCGGGAGATCGTCACCACGGAGCGCGATGCCCGCATTCAATGGATCGAAGACAAGCGCTGGTCGCGCTGTCCCGGCAACCTTTGGCTCAGTGTCCGCGTGCCAACGCTGTTGCGTCAACTCGGTGCCACTCATTTTCTGGGTACACAGCATTTACTGCCAGCCCGCAAGATCAAGGGTGTCCATTACGGGGTGCTGATGCACGACGTCGTGCACCTGAAATTCCCTCAATCCATGCACTGGGCCAACCGGCTGGCCAGCGCCCTGCTTTTCCGCCGGTCCTACGCCATGGCCGACAGCATCGTTGCCATATCTGAAAGCACCCGCGCCGATCTATGCGGCTGCTTCTGGCCTCGGGACATCGCGGTGGCTTATCCGGGGGTGGTCAGCCTTCCTCCTACCGCGATGGCCCCGGAAGGAGCCACTCCACGCGGGGTATCTGACGGGCCCAGGAGATTGCTTTGCGTGGGTTCGCTGGAGCCACGCAAAAATTTGCCGGCACTGCTGCGGGCATTTGATCACATGAACCGCAGCGGCCATGTTGCCGACCTGACGTTCTGCTCCGGCGCACACTGGCAGTCCGGGCCGATGCTGGACTTCATCCGCGACTATCCCGGCCCTGGAAAAATAGAAATCCTGCGCGCCGTATCCGATGCGGAACTGGCTCGGCTGTATGCCCAGGCACATGCCCTGGTATTTCCCTCTCTTTATGAAGGCTTCGGCCTGCCCTTGCTGGAGGCGGTGGGCCATACGGCCGTGATCGCCAACGACATCCCGGTGTTCCAGGAAATCGGCCGGCATGTGGAAGGGATCGAATTTGTCGATTTTTCGGCCGATCCTGCAACCACGGGCCGGCAATTGCGCTCCGCGCTGGAACGCTGCGGCAGCCTGAAACTGCGCCCTACCGTACCACCCGGCACTTTCACGTGGGCTGATTTCACCCGCAAAATCGTTCAAAATCTAGGGTTGAAAACGAACCCGACCATGCGACTGTCCTGACATGACGCTCCATGACAGCCCGCTCCCAAGAGTGCAGCCAACCCCTTCCGCGCCGTGCCCGTCGTTGCCGTTCAGGGCCACTACCATCCTGGTGCTCGGCCTGGGCTATGCCGCGTGGAATGTGCTTGGTTTTCTGGAATACAGCAATACGCCTTGGCTGACATTGCCGTGCGCCATCGTGGCGCTGCTGCTGTCGGCCGGCATTCTGGCCTGCCAACGGTTCGACCCGCTGTCACCCGTGTCGGTCCTGCTGCTTTTCGCACAGTTATATTTTGCCGCCCGGTTCAGCTTGTCCGATGGTCGTTTCGGTGGCTGGCATACTTTCGTATTTATCTGCTACATATTTTTTTTGGGCGGCATATATGCCGTACTGCAGGCCAAGCTGTTCAGCGTGCGAACCATCCAGAAACTGGTGCGACGCAGCCGGGTCCGCGATTACTCACGTGTAGCGGCCACAACCACCGTCGTCTATGTATTTTATGTG
Source organism: Pseudomonadota bacterium (assembly GCA_023410975.1). Classification (GTDB taxonomy): domain Bacteria; phylum Pseudomonadota; class Gammaproteobacteria; order Burkholderiales; family Burkholderiaceae_C; genus Azohydromonas. The sequence continues at coordinate 8,711 of JAEYPG010000628.1, read as the reverse complement.
GCGCTGGTGCTGTTCCTGTTGCACGCCACCAATGATGATTTTGACCCGGTCGCACTGGTACTCAAATCACTGGCCACGCGCTTGGCCATTGCGGAACAGGGACTTTCACCCATCCTCCTGCTGGCCGGTTTCTTTTCATCCATCGGCATCACCGGCGCCTTCGTTCTGGCCCACCGTTACCGGCGGCCATGGCTGCTGATCCTCTGGGTCATCACCTTGGCCTGCACATCGATGGCACTGGGCAGCCGGGGACAGATCGTCATTCCCATTTTTCAGCTGGTCATCGCTGCCGCCGTATGCGCACGCAACTATATGCGCGTGCTGATGTGGCTGCTGCCACCCCTCATTGGTGCGACGGTAATATTTTCGACCTGGTTCCTCTCCATACGCGAAGGTGGCGACGGCACAATGGACGAGTATTCAATATTCGACCGGTTCGATGCCTACCACAACTGGCTCGACGGCTTGAGGTCTGATGGCATCCAGTTTTCACCGGGTGAGTCGATCCCGAATGCGATTGCGCAGCTGATTCCTCGCTCAGTGCTACCCACCAAGCCATACTATTTTTCGACCGAAATGACGCGCCGCCTTTTCACGGAAGCGTTCGAAATGGGCATCAACCTGGATTTTGGCGGCAATGCGGAAGCCGTCTACAACTTCTTCCTGCTAGGCCCATTCCTTTTCGGCATCTTCATGGGCTGGCTATGCAGACTGCTCTATCGCCTGCTCCAAGCCTGCCGGCAGTCCGCCTCCCCTATCCTGAGCGCGATCTATGCGCAAGGCCTGCTGCTGCCTGCGTCATTTTTCTTCGTCGGCTGGATCAACTCGCAACTTATCTTTGTCTGCCTGGGATATTTGGTTTTTTCAACCTTGTCGCTCAATATATTCAGCGCCAAGCACTTGAAAAACAGTTGACCACCGGCCGAGGCAGCATGACTCTTATTTTCATCAACCCATGAAGCTTGCACTCATCGAACCCAGCAAGACCGGCGTTGAACACATTTCCTTCAATCGCGCGGTGGCCCACGGGCTGCAGGCGGCATCCGGCAATGAAATGCGACTGTACTGCAGTTCCTCGCAATTCAATGCCATGTCCGTCGACATGCCATGGACTTGTTTGCCCGTGGTTTCTATCACCCGTCGAGCGTTTTTCAGGAAGTCGCTTGTGGAGTTGTTGGCCTTAACCGGTTCAATGCTGCATGCCCGGGCCCATGGATTTCGTGACGTCATGCTGTTGTCCATCTTCACACCGCTGCTCGGCACATTGCCGCTGCTGGCGCGGCTGAGCGGTACCCGGGTTACGGTCGTGCTGCATGGCGAGCTGGACGGACTGCTTGACGCGAGGCGGATGAAAATCACCTCCTATGGCTATTGGGTCAAGCGCTTCTTCGAGAAAAAAGGTTTCGAAAAAGTCAACTGCGTCGTGCTGAGCAAAGGCATTCAACAACGCTTGGCCGAGCTGTATCCGGACTGTGCGGCCCATACCGTTGCCATCGACCATCCGATGGAAATTACGCCCCTGAAAGCCATACCGCGCGACATTACTTTTGCCACGCTGGGCATCGCCACCATGGAGCGATTTGAGGCGCTGTATGCCGGCCTGGCTGCCCTGCCTCCATCGCAACGGCCTGGCCTGCACCATATCGGCATGTGCGAACCCGCAGTATTTGAGCAGTTCAAAGACGTGGTGACATTTTCCTGCCGGCCCGGTGACTCGTTGTCACCCCAGGATTATGAAGCTATGGCAGCACGCGTCAGTCATGCCCTGGTATTGTATGACCCCTCCGAATACCAATTAAGGGTGAGCGGGGCGATGATCGATGCATTGCGGACTGGCGCTCGCTTGATCGCCTATCCCTGCGGATATGCCAAAGACCTGCAGGATGAGGGATTTGATGTAACCCTTGTTCCGGATTTGGGCGCGCTGATGCAACTATTGACCCAAACGGTGCCGCCTGCTGCGGACCGTGACGCCCACAGTGACACCGCCAACCTGGCTCAACAAGCGTACAGCGGCAGAAAATTCGCCGAACGCCTGCTGCGCGTCTTGGCCTAAGCCTTGACCAATGAAGATACTGCAACTCTCGAAATTTTATCCTCCTGTGTCGGGCGGCATCGAGTCCGTGGTTTATGAATTGACGGAGGGGCTGAATGCCAGGGGTTACGCAGCAGACGTGCTGTGTTCCCACACAACTCGCGGCACCGTCACGGAAAGAGTTCCCTCCGGTTACTCGATCACGCGGACTTCGTCTTGGGGGAAAATACTGTCGACGTCCATGTCGGCAGCCATGCTGCAGGAATTGCAACGTCGAGCCGGAAAATACGACGTCATTCACGTCCATTTGCCGGACCCACTGACGAACCTAGCATTGCTGTGGTGCCGCCCGAAAGCCAAGATCGTGGTTCACTGGCACAGCGATATCGTCCATCAGCAATTGGCACTCAAGGTTTATGCGCCTTTGCAGGATTGGCTGCTGCGGCGTGCGGACGCCATCATCGCCACATCCCCGCCTTACGCGGCCTCCTCACTCTGGTTGCAGCCCTTCAGTGCTAAGGTGCATGTCATTCCCATCGGCATCGGCAATCCGCCTCAACCCTCTCACGATATTCTGGAGACTATCCGCACGCGTCACTCGGGCCGTCGCATCGTGTTTTCCCTAGGCCGCATGACGTATTACAAGGGTTTCGACGTGCTCATAGATGCAGCACGCCTGCTGCCGGAGGACGTGGTGGTGGTCGTCGGCGGTGGCGGCGAGTTGCTCGCCTCATATCGGGCAAAGGCCGAGGCACTGGGGCTCAGTCGGAAAATAATATTCACGGGCCGCTTGAGCGAAGAGGAAATTCACGCCTACTATCGCTCTGCAGACATATTCTGCCTGGCATCCAAAGTTCGCGCCGAAGCTTTCGGCGTGGTTTTGCTGGAAGCCATGGCCGCAGGGCTACCCATTGTCGCAACAGATATTCCAGGCTCGGGTGTTCCCTGGGTCAACCAGCATGGAATCACGGGCCTGAACGTGCCCACGGAAAACTCGGAGGCCCTGGCACAGGCCATCCAGCAATTGCTTGACAACCGGCCCATGCACCAAGCCATGTGCGAGGCAGGCCGCGCACGCTACATGCAAGAATTTACTGAGGACCGGATGGTTTCTCGTGCCGTGGATTTATTCAATAGCCTTTGAATCCTGCCGTCCGGTGTTTGGGGGCATCGCGCGGGGAGCGGCTGAATATCCACCCGCGCGACCTTACCCCGTGCGCGACGGGACCCGCACCCCGAACCACGGCATAGGGCACCGCCGCTGCGCCACCCACCACGTCAGCCCGAAGCGCAGCCCCATGCTCAAGCTGAAAGCCATGGCGGCGCCCTGCAGCCCCAGCGGCTTGACCAGCATCAGCAGCAAGGCAACGTTGACCAGGCCCGACACCACGGTGACCAGCGCCAGCGCCCCGGTACGCCGCGAATAGAAGACGTAGTTGTTGACCATGAAGTACATGCCGTTGAAGGCCTGCCCCAGCGCCAGCCAGCCGATGAGCGCGCCCGCGTGCGCAAACTCCGGCCCCGCGAGCCAACTCACCAGCAGCGGCCCCAGTTCCAGCGCCATCACCGCGCCCAACAGCACCAATGCGAACCAGGCATAGGTCAGGCGCACGATGCGCCGCTTCTCCGCAGCGTCGTTGCGTTGCAGCCGCTCGAACAGCCACGGGCCGTAGGCCTTGTTGAGGGCGTCGAACACCAGGCCCATGCCGTTGGCCACCTGTACCGCCACCATGTAGACGCCCGCCTCGGCCAGGCCCAGCTCGGCATGGATGACGACGCGGTCCACCGCGTTGAGCAGGAAGAGCCCGGAGAAATGCGGCACCAGCGGCAGCCCGAAAGCCAGCGCATCCTTGAGCTGGTCCGGCCGCCACACCAGCAGCCGCAGCAGCGCGTCGCGGCGCAGCAGCGCCAGCGCCAGCAGCGCGAACAGCCCGGTCGTCCCCACCTGCGCCGCCATGCGGCCGTCCGCGCCCTGATCCAGCCCCACCACCAGCAGCAGCGACAGCGCCATGTTGAGCAGACCCTGCGAGACCTGCAGCGCCCCGAAGCACCGCGCCTGGTGGCGCACCTGCCACTGGCCCAACCGGATGCCCATGACCGCCGAGCACGCGCAGGCGAACACCGCCCAGGACATCCACTGCGGTCGCAGCCCCAGCGCCGCCGCCAGCGGCTCGCGCAGCAGCTGGATCAGGCCGAGCATCACCACGCTGGCGCACAGCACCAGTTGCACGCAGGAGCCGATGAAGTCCGCGAGCTCGCGCTGCGCGCAGACCCCGTCACCGTCGTAATACTTGCGCCCCGCCGCTCCCGCCACGCTCAGCCCCACCATGGACTCCAGCGCACACAGCAGGGTCTGGAACATCGCCACCTCGCCGTACCCCTGCGGCCCCAGCACGCGGGTCAGCAGCGGCAGCAGCGCGAAAGGAATGGCGGCGTTGACGACATTGGCCACCAGGTAGACGGCGGCACCCGAGAGCAGCGTGTTGGCGGCCTGGGGGCGCGGCACGGGAGGAACGGTGCTCAAAATCCGGCCCCGCAGGTTTCCAGGGCGCCGGTGTGCCCTCCGAAGGGATCTCGTCGTGGGGAGAGGGCGTCCGGGAGCGTCAGCAGTTCAGGCATGCGGCACCGCGATAGGCAAGGCAGCAGAAACGCGCGGGTTCGCGGGAGTGGACGCGCGGCACCGGGCGTGGAGCAGGCCATTCTGGAATGCCCTCACCACACGTGGATGCGCCTGCATCTATGGCTCCGGGGGGAGCCCTCCCCCTTGGGGGGAAGTCCTCCTTCTCGGGGGGTGACAGCCGCAACGCCCTCACGGGCGCGGCTGAGGCAGCAGCGGCCGTGCTGCCTCTGCCGCCCGCCCAGAACTCCGGCACCAGCTCGCGCAGGCACTCGCGCACCGCCGCGTCGCCCTGGCGCGCCGCGGCCTCGCAGCGCTGCAGCCACGGACCCACGCGCTCGCGCGTGCCCTCGTCGTTGAGCCGCGCGATGCGCAGCCGCTCGAAGCGCGTGGGCAGCGTGGTGTCGTTGTCGGCCAGCAGTTCCTCGAAGAGCTTTTCGCCCGGGCGCAGGCCGCTGAAGACGATGGGCACCTCTTCGGTCGTCATGCCCGCCAGGCGGATCAGCTGCCGCGCCAAGTCCACGATGCGCACGGGCTCGCCCATGTCCAGCACCAGCACCTGGCCGCTGTCGCCGATGGCCGCGGCCTGCAGCACCAGCCGCGCCGCCTCGGGGATGGTCATGAAGTAGCGAATGATGTCCGGGTGCGTCACCGTCACCGGCCCGCCGCGCGCGATCTGCTCCTTGAACTTCGGGATCACGCTGCCGCTGGAGCCCAGCACGTTGCCGAAGCGCACGGCCATGAAGCGCGTGCGCGGGTGCTGCGCCGCCATGGCGCTGACCACCAGCTCCGCCGCGCGCTTGGTCGCGCCCATGACGTTGGTCGGGTTCACCGCCTTGTCGGTGCTGATGAGCACGAAGCGCTCGGCCCCGGCCTGCGCCGCCGCCAGCGCCGCGTGGTACGTGCCCAGCGTGTTGTTGCGCAGCGCGGCGCCGGCGTTGTCCTCCTCCATCAGCGGCACGTGCTTGAAGGCCGCGGCATGGAACATCACCTGCGGCCGCCAGCGCGCGCAGGTGGCGCGCAGGTGCGCGAGGTCCTTCACGTCGCCCACCAGCCGCACCAGCGGCAGGTGCGGGAAGCGGTCGGAAAGCTCCTGCTCGATGCTGTAGAGGTTGAACTCGCCCAGCTCGTAGAGCACCAGCCGCGCCGGGCCGTAGCGCGCGACCTGGCGGCACAGCTCGCTGCCGATGGAGCCGCCCGCGCCCGTGATCAGCACGGTCTTGCCGTTGAGCGTCTCGGCGATGCCCGCCTCGTCCAGCACCACGGGGTCGCGGCCCAGCAGGTCCTCGGCCTCGACGTTGCGCAGCCGGTCCACCGCGCTGAGGCCCTGGCGCAGCTCGTCCACCGAGGGCACGGTGAGCACGTGCAGCCCGGTGGCGGCGGCCAGCTCCAGCGCGCGGCGGCGCGCCGTGTCGGGCGCGCCGGGCATGGCGACGATGACGTGCGTGGCATCGCCGCGCACCTCCTCGCGCCCCACGTCGGCCAGCGTGCCCAGCACCTGCACCCCGCCGATGCGCGCGCCGAGCTTGGCCGGGTCGTCGTCCAGCAGCCCCAGCACGCGCCAGCCCTGGCGGTGGATGCCGGCCAGCAGCATCCGCGCCGCCTCGCCCGCGCCCAGCACCAGTGCGCGCTGCGGCGTCCCGTTGCCGCCGTGCTGGCGCGCGTTCTCGTAGAGCATGCGGTAGGCGATGCGCACGCCGCACACGCCCAGCAGGCTCATCAGCGGATGCAGCGCCAGCACCGCGCGCGGCACCGCGTGCAGGTGCGCCATGAGCACCGCCACGGCACTCAGCGCACCGGCGGCGAAGCAGGCCGTGCCCAGACGGCGCAGCTCGCGCACGCCCACGAAGCGCCACATCCCGCGCGGAATGCCCATGAGCGCGAACGCCACCAGATAGGCCGCGATCACGCCGGCCATCACCCAGGGGTCGTAGCCCGGCCGCGCGCTCCACCAGCGCTCGAAGCCCAAGCGGAAGAGGTACGTGAAGTTCCAGGCCAGCGCGATGACCACGCCATCGATGACCATGGACAGGGCCTCGCGGCGCGTGCGCAGCCGTGCCAACAGCCGGTCGAGGCGGCTCCAGAAGTGCGCGCCGTTCATCGCGAAGCCAGCAGCCGCAGCGTGCGCAGCAGGATGCGCAGGTCCGACGCCAGCGTGGCGCTGCCCGCATACGCCACCTGCTGCGCCAGTTTCGCGGGCAGCACCTGCTCGACGTAGGCGCGCTCGGGGTCGGCGGCCTGCGCCAGCAGCGCGCCCTCGTCCAGGTGCGCCAGCGAGGCCGGGTCGGTGATGCCCGGGCGCACCGACAGCACCGCTTCGCGCAGCGCCGGCGGGTAGTGCTGCACGTAGCGCGGCACTTCCGGGCGCGGGCCGACCAGGCTCATGTCGCCCTTGAGCACGTCGATGAGCTGCGGCAGCTCGTCAAGGCGGCGCGAGCGCAGCCAGTGCCCGGCGCGGGTGATGCGCGCGTCCAGCCCCACCGTCAGCGGCAGCCCCGCGGCATCGGTGCGCATGGTGCGGAACTTGTGGATGCGAAAGGGCTTGCCATGCCGCCCCACCCGCTCCTGCCGGAACAGCGCCGGCCCGGGCGAATCGAGCCGGATCCACAGCGCGACGGCGAGCAGCAGCGGCGACAGCAGCAGCAGCGCCGCCGCGGCGATGACCAGATCGAACACTCGTTTGCCCATGTCCCGAAGGCGTCCTCCACTCAACGCCCGCTTCAGCGCGGCTGCAGCGCGCCGCGCACCGCCTCGACCACCCGCTGCACGTCCGCGTCGCTCATGCGCGTGTAGATGGGCAGGCTCAGCATGCGCTCGAAGGCGCGCTGGCTGTGCGGGAAGTCCTCGGCGCGCAGCCCGTAGCGCTCGCGCCAGTAGGGGTGCAGGTGCAGCGGGATGTAGTGCACGCTGCAGCCGATGCCGGCGGCGAACAGCGCCTCGATGAAGGCATCGCGCGCCACCGGCAGCCCGTCCGCCAGCCGCAGCACGTAGAGGTGCCAGGCGTGCGTGTCGCCCGGCTGCGGCTTGGGCGGCGTGACCAGCGGCAGCCCGGCGAAGGCCGCGTCGTACTGCGCCGCGATCTCCGCGCGCCGCTGCTGGAACCCGCGCGAGCGCCCCAGCTGGTGCAGCCCCAGCGCCGCGGCGATGTCGGTCAGGTTGTACTTGAAGCCGGGGGCGACGATCTCGTAGTACCAGCTCGGCACCGTGGCCGTGAAGCGGTCGAAGGCGTCGCGGCTCATGCCGTGCAGCCGCATCACACGCGCGCGCCTGGCCAGCTCGGGGTCGCGCGTCACCAGCATGCCGCCCTCGCCCGTGGTCATGGTCTTGTTGGCGTAGAAGCTGAACACCGTGGCGTCGCTCTCCAGCGTGCCCACGAGCCGGCCGGCACTGGTGGTCGGCAAGGCATGCGCGGCGTCCTCCACCACCTTCAGGCCGTGGCGCTTGGCGATGTCCAGGATGGCCGGCATGTCCGCCGCCAGCCCCGCGTAGTGCACCGGCAGCAGCGCCTTGGTGCGCGGCGTGATGGCGGCCTCGATGGCGGCCGGGTCGATGTTGAGCGTGGCCGGGTCGATGTCCACCAGCTTCACGTCCGCGCCCAGGTAGCGCACCACCTCGGCGGTGGCGGTGAAGGTGTGGGTGGTGGTGATGACCTCGTCGCCCGGGCCGATGCCCAGCGCCTCCAGCGCCAGGTGCAGCCCGGCGGTGGCGGAGTTGACGGCGATGCTCTGCAGCGAGTCGTCGCCCAGGAACTCGGTGAAGGCCTGCTCGAAGCGGCGCGCCTTGGGGCCGGTGGTGATCCAGCCGGACTTCAGGGTGTCCACCACCTCGGCGATTTCCTCGTCGCCGATCTCGGGCAGGGCAAAGGGCAGGAAGGGCTTGCTCACGGCCAGGGTCTCTCAGTTCGTGGGGTCGGGCTTGGCGATCCAGCACAGCCGGTGCGTGCGCAGCCAGGGCAGCGCATCGAGCAGCCGGTGCAGCGCCGGGTGCACGCGCACGGCGGCGCGCGCCAGCGGCGGCGCCAGCGTGACGCGGCGCGCCGTCAGGCGCCCATGCGGGAAC
>JAEYPG010000573.1 GCA_023410975.1 Pseudomonadota bacterium | reverse complement strand
GTGCAGCACGCGCAACGGCCGCGCGGGGCGCTCGCGGCGTGCCGCCGCTGCCGCCAGCGAGCGGCGGTCGCGTTCGTCGGGGCCGCGCAGGGCGTCGAACAGCAGCCGCGCATCCTCCACGCCGCGCGCGATCGGACCCACCACCTCGAAGTCCAGCAGCAGCGGCGGCAGCGCGTCGATGCGCGGCACCATGCCGATGGAGGGCTTCAATCCCACCAGGTTCGTGTGCGAGGCCGGACGGCGGATCGAGCCGCCGCCGTCGGTGCCCAGCGCCAGCGGCACGCAGCCCGAGGCCACCGCCGCCACCGAACCGCCGCTGGAGCCGCCGGGTGTCAGCGCTGGGCTCCAGGGGTTGCGCGTGGTGCCGAAGGCGCGGTTGGACGTGTAGCCCTCCAGCGTGAACTCGGGCACGTTGGTCTTGCCCACCACGATGGCACCGGCGGCGCGTGCGCGTGCCACGGCCAGCTCGTCGCGATCGCAACGGAAACCGGGCGCGCAGCCCCAGGAGGTGGGCAGGTCGGCCGTGGGCAGGTTGTCCTTCACCGCCAGCGGCACGCCGTCCAGCGTCCCCAAGGGCCGGCCCGCGCGCCAGCGCGCGGCGCTGGCCTCGGCTTCGTGCAGCAGCTGCTCCTGGGTGCGCAGCGCCGTGAAGGCGTTGAGCGTGGGCTGTACCTGGGCAATGCGCGCCAGGCACGCGCGCATCACCGCCGGCGGGTCGAGGCTGCCGTCGGCGTAGCCGGCACGCAGGGCGCAAGCCCCGAAGGTCCACAGGTCATTGGCCATGCGTGCTCCTCCTACATGCGGCCGGGCAGCCAGGTCGCCAGCTGCGGCACGGCGACCAGCAGCAACGTGAAGCCCAGCATGATCACCACGTAGGGCAGCGCGCCCCACATCACGTCCTGGATGCCGCCCTTGTCCGGACGGATGCCGTGCACCACGAACAGGTTCATGCCCACCGGCGGCGTGATCAGGCCCAGCTCGCACATCAGCACGATGAAGATGCCGAACCAGATCGGGTCCACCCCCAGCGCCACGGCGATCGGGTAGGTGATGGGGATGGTGGCCACCTGCATCGAGAGCACGTCCATGAACATGCCCAGCACCAGGTAGAACACGATCAGCGCCAGCACCAGCCCGGTGGCCGACAGCCCCAGCCCCGCCACCCACTTCGTCATCGCCTCGGCCACGCCGGTGAGGCTGATGGTGAGGTTGAGGATGAAGGCCGCGGTGATGATGAGCAGGATCATCCCGCTCACCCGGGCGGTCGAGACGAAGCAGGTGCGCAGCACTTCCGTGCTCAGCTGCCCGGAGCGCCAGACGAAGAACAGCGCCGCCAGCACGCCCAGCGCCGCGCTCTCGGTGGTGGTGGCGATGCCGAAGTACAGGCTGCCCATGACGATGCCGAACACCACCAGCGGCGGCACCAGGTGGCGCAGCGTGGCGATGCGCTGGGCCAGCGGCACCCGCTCCTCGCGCTTGACGTCGCCGCTCATCACGCTGGAGATCCATATCCACAGCATGAAGCAGCCCGTGAGCAGCAGCCCCGGGATGATGCCGGCGACGAACAGCTTGCCGATCGAGGTGTTGGTCAGCGACCCGTACACGATCATGTTGACGCTGGGCGGGATCAGGATGCCCAGCGTGCCCCCGGCGGCGAGGCTGCCCAGCGAGGCGCGCATCGAATAGCCGCGCCGCTGCAGCGAGGGCAGCGCCACCGTGCCGACAGTGGCGGCGGTGGCCACCGAGGAGCCCGAGGTGGCCGCGAACAGCGCGCAGCTGCCGATGTTGGTGTGCAGCAGCCCGCCGGGCAGCCGCCCCAGCCAGGCCGACAGCGCGATGAACATGCGGTCGGCGATGCCCGAGCGCAGCAGCAGCTCGCCCAGCAGCACGAACAGCGGGATCGAGGTCAGCAGGTTCTCGTTGTGCACGCCCCACACCACCGGGGCGATCGAGTCCATGAAGGGCGTGCCGTAGGCGGCGATGCCGCCGGCGATGCCCACCGCGGCCATCGACACCGCGATCGGGATGCCGGCCAGCATCATCCCGATCATCGCGGCGAAGGCCAGTCCAAAGACGGCGACGCTCATGCCTGGTCTCCCTGTGCCGCCTGGCGCTGCGCCAGGTCGTCGAGCTCGTCCTTGAGCTCGTCCTTGACGCTCTTGGGCTGGAACTCGTGGTTGGTCTCGTCAAGGCGTCCGCTGGCCAGCAGCAGCGTGGCGCGCAGCGCGTAGCCCACGGCCACCAGCGCGAACACCACCAGGCCCGCGTACCAAACGCTCTGCGGCAGGATCAGCGGCGTGGCCCAGGGCGTCTGCGCGGTGCTGCCGTAGGCCAGCGTGTCGCCGATCACCTTGAAAGCCACCCAGGCGATGAAGGCGCCGAAACCCGCGAGCGAGGCGACGGACAGCCAGTTCAGCGCCGCCTGCACCCCGCGCGGAAAGCGCTCGTGGAACACGTCCACGCGGATGTGCGCGCGCCCCATCAGCGCCAGGCTGAAGGCGATGGTCGAGCCCACGGCCAGCGCGTAGCCGCCGAGCTCGTCGGCGCCCTGCAGCGAGACGTTGAACAGCTTGCGGCTGAGGGTTTCGACCGCGACGACCACCGACAGCAGCAGGAAGATGGCGCCGAACACGATGGCCAGCGCGGACTCGATGCGCTCCTTCAGGCGCCCTGCGGCAGCCGCCCGGGGGGCATCCGCCTGGGGTCGCGCAACGGCTGCGGCCTGCATGCGTGCCCCCGTGCTCATTTGATCCCCAGCACCGGCGCCACCGTGGCGCTCCACTGCCTGGAGCAGCCGGGGTTGGTCTTGTCGCAGACCTCAGCCCACACCGGCAGGCTGACCTTGCTCACCGCGCTGCGCACCAGCTCGCCGTCGGCGGGCGTGACGGCCACCTGCTGCAGGTGGAACTTCTTGCCCGTGGTGCAGGGGTCGCGGCCGGCGTTGCAGTTGAGCGCGTCCTGGTACAGCGATTCCGAGTAGCTCCAGTTCTCCTCGGTGAGCTTGTCGAAGGCCGCCTGCAGCTTGGCCTGCTCCTCGGGCTTGAGCCGGTTCCAGGCCTTGAGCGTGATGGCGTAGCCGTTGAGCGCCATCTGCAGCCCCAGCGGCAGCTGGTGCGTCGTCACCTCGGGCCAGCCCGCGGAGTTGGCCGAGCTCGGCCCCGTGACCGCGCAATCGACCACGCCCAGCGACAGCGACTGGTGCGTGTCCGCGAAGGCCACCGGCACCGGCGTGCCGCCCACCATCTCGATGAACTTGGCCAGGTTCTGGTCGTAGACGCGCACCTTCAGGCCCTTGACGTCCGCCAGCTTGGCGATGGGCTTCTTGCAGAACAGGATCTGCGGCCCGAAGGGCCACACGCCCAGCAGCTTGACGCCGAACTGCTTCTGCAGCCGCTGGTCGGCGGTGTCGAACCAGGCCTTGGTGACCTTGCGCCCGGTGGCGTAGTCCGGGCTGGCGCCCACCAGGTCCAGGCCCAGGATGGTCGGCTCGTCGCGCGAGTTCTGCGACACGCGCAGCGACACGATGTCGAACAGCCCGGCCTTCATCACGCGCAGCTGCTCGGTGTCCTTGAGGCCCAGGGTGTCGATGGGCTTGTAGTCGGCCTCGATGGGCAGCCCGGTGCGGGCGGCGAAGTTCTCGAAGAAGGGCTGCTCCTTGTTCTTCTGGATCAGCCCGGTGGCCAGCGGCTGGCCGATCACCTTGAACTTGAGCTTCTCCTCGGCCTGGGCCGGGGCGGCGAGCACCGCGGCGGCCAGCGCGGCGGCGGTCAACAGGGAACGCAGGACGGGTCGGGACATCATCGGCTCCTGGAAGTCTTGGGGTGCTTGGGGTTGGAAGGGCTCAGGAATCCATGGAGACCTTGGCGTCCTTGGCGACGCGGGCCCACTTGGCGATCTCGTTGCGCGTGAACTCGGCGTAGCGCTCGGCACTGCCGCCGCCGTCCTCGACGCCGAAGCCGTCGAACTGGCGCTGCACCTCGGGCAAGGCCAACACGGTGTTGAGGTCCTGGTTGATGCGGCGCACGAGGGCGGCGTCCATGCGGGCGGGGCCGGAGATGCCGTACCAGTTCATGGTCTCGAAACCGGCGTAGCCCTGCTCCTGCATCGTGGGCAGGTCGGGGTAGGCCTTGGAACGCCGCGCGCGCGTCTGCGCCAGCGCCACCACGCGGCCGTTCTTCAGGTGCGGCGTGGCGGCGGTCATGGTCTCGAAGGTGAACTGCACCTGGCCGCCGATGAGATCGGTGAGCAGCGGGCCGCTGCCCTTGTAGGGCACGTGCAGCGGGTCCACGCCGGCGAGCAGCCTGAACTTCTCGATGGCGAAGTGCTGGATCGTCCCCGGCCCAGCCGAGCCAAAGCTCACCTGTCCGGGCTGCGCCTTGCACAGGGCCACCACGTCCTTGACCGACCTGGCCGGCCCGTTGACGCGCGTGATCAGCAGGTTGGGCGTCACGCCCAGCAGCGCGATGGGCGTGAAGTCGCGCTCGGGGTGGTAGCGCAGCCGGGTCTGCACCGCGGGCACCAGCGCCTGGCTGTTGATGGTGCTCAGGAACAGCGTGCTGCCGTCGGCGCTTTGCTGCGCCGCGTACTCCGCGGCCAGCGCGCTGGAGGCGCCGGCGCGGTTCTCGACGATCACCTGCCGGCCCCACAGGGTGCCCAGGTGCTGCGCCACCACGCGCGCCAGCGCATCGGCGCCGCCGCCGGGCGGGAAGCCCACCACCAGCCGCACCGGGCCGTTGGGCAGCGCCTGGGCGAACAGCGCTGGTGAAGTGGCCGCGGCGGCAGCGGCCGTGGCGGCCTGGATGAAACGGCGTCGTTGCATGGGAGTGTTCTCCTCTCGGGATGCAGGGTGCGTGGGGGTAAAGGAAAAGCTCAGCGCCGGCGCAGCAGCGCCTCGATGGCGGGCGGCAGGCCGCCATTCGGTTTCTCGGGGGGCAGGGAGAAGCTGCCGCGCAGCGCGCGCCCGGGCTTGAGCGCGGCCAGCGTCTCGGCATGGCGCACGGCGCTGGAGACGCCGTCCACCACCGGCACCGGCAGCCGGCCCGCGAGCGTGCGCGCCAGCCCGGCCAGCGGCGCGCCGGCCAGGATCAGCACGTCGGCCCCGTCTTCGTCCACCGCGCGCTCGGCCAGGGCCTGCAGCGCCTGGGCGTGCTCCTCCTGCACGCTGCCGATGCCCGACAGCGGGCGGTCGAGCGCGCGGATGCCGGCCAGCCGGGAGCCGAAGCCGTAGGACTCGATCACCTCGCGGTACCAGGCGCGGATGCGCTGCGAGATGGCGATGACGCCGATGCGCTGCCCCAGCAGGTGCGCGCTGGCCAGCGCCGCCTCGGTCAGCCCGGTCACGGGCACCGGCATTACCTCGCGCAGCGCCGTCAGGCCCGGGTCGCCGAAGGCGGCCACCACCACCGCATCGCAGCCGCCGTGGTGCTCGGCGGCGAGCTGCGCCGTGGCCCAGGCGCCCGCGAGCGCCTCGAAGCGGGTCTCGATGTAGGCCACGCCGAAGGGCGCGGTCAGCACCTGGATCTCCGTGCCCGGCGAGGCGCTGCGCTGGGCCTCGGCGCGGATGAGCGCCGACACGCTATCGGAGATGTTGGGATTGATCAGCAGCAGCCGCATGGCTTCAGTCCTCCGCAAGGTTCTTGTGGGCGGTTTCGGGGGCGGCAAGCACGCACACGACGATGAGCGCCAGGCTGGCCGCGAGGTAGATCGACACCGGCAGGCTGGAGCCGAAGGCCGCCACCAGCGGCACCGCGATCAGCGGCGCCGGCGCGCCGCCGAAGATGCCCGCGAGCTGGAAGCCGATCGAGGAGCCGGTGCAGCGCACCGAGGTCGGGAACATCTCGGGGATGTAGGAGGCCAGCGGCGAGAACATCGCCGCGACGATGAACATCGCCACGAAGGCCGCCAGCAGGATCAGCGGCACCGACTTCGTGTCCACCAGCATGAAGAACACGAAGCTCCAGACGATGCCCGCGACCGCGCCGAACAGCAGCACCGGGCGGCGCCCCAGCTTGTCGGAGAGGTGGCCGAACAGCGGGATGCCGATGCACTGCGCCACCGCCCCCACCAGCACCGCCTGCAGCCCCAGCGACTTGGGCAGGCCAAGCTGCTGCGGCAGGTACACCAGCAGGAACAGCGTGAAGACGTAGAACGCGATGTCGCTGCCGATGCGGCTGCCCAGCGCCAGGCCCACCTGCTTCTTGTGGTGGCGCAGCACCTGCACCAGCGGCGCGTGGCCCTGCTTGCCTTGCGCCTCCATCTTCTGGAACAGCGGCGACTCCGACAGGCCCATGCGGATGTAGAGCCCCACGGCGATCAGCAGCGCGCTCAGCAGGAAGGGAATGCGCCAGCCCCAGGCCATGAAGGCCTGCTCGTCGAGCCACCAGGTGACGCCGGCGAACACCCCGTTGGCCAGCAGCAGACCGAT
Source organism: Pseudomonadota bacterium (assembly GCA_023410975.1). GTDB lineage: Bacteria > Pseudomonadota > Gammaproteobacteria > Burkholderiales > Burkholderiaceae_C > Azohydromonas. The sequence goes on along the minus strand of JAEYPG010000573.1, from coordinate 1,070 downwards.
CGGCGCGGCGATCTGCACCAGGCTGCCGTAGAAGCCGCGGCGCTTGCCGCTGGGGTCGAACTCGTTGACCATCAGCGCCGCCCCGCCCCACTCGCCGCCCAGCGCCAGGCCCTGCACGATGCGCAGCAGCACCAGCAGCACCGGGGCGAGCAGCCCCGCCGTGGCGGCGCTGGGCAGCAGCCCGATGGCAAAGGTGGAAAGCCCCATCATCAGCAGCGTCACCACCAGCACCCACTTGCGGCCGAGCTTGTCGCCGAAGTGGCCGAACAGCGCGGCGCCGAAGGGGCGGGCGACGAAGGCCACGCCGTAGCTCGCCAGCGACAGCAGCGTCGCCATCAGCGGGCTGGCGCTGGAGAAGAACAGCTTGGGAAAGATCAGCGCCGCGGCCGAGCCGTAGACGAAGTGGTCGTAGAACTCCAGCGTGGTGCCGGCCAGGCTGGCGCCGGCCACGCGCTTCATCGAGGGCGCGGGCGGCGCCGGCGGCGAGGCGGCCCCGGCGGTCTGCGGGGTGGAGAGAGTCGTCATGGCGGGGCTCCTGGGTCAGGCCAGCGACCGGGGTGTCACCGGCCTGGAAAAGTCATGCGGGCACTGCTGCTCGACCAGCGCCGCCAGGGCCAGCACGCGCGCGTCGGAAAAGCGCGGGCCGACGATCTGCAACCCGACGGGCAGGCCCCGGCGGTCCAGGCCGCAGGGCACCGAGCAGGCCGGCAGGTAGCAGTGGTTGAAGATCGGGGTGAACACCGCGTGCCCGCGCGGCCCCACGGCCTGGCCGCCGATGCGCTCGGGGCCGTTGCGGCCGAGCTCCCACGCGGTGCACGGCGTGGTGGGCGTGACCAGCAGCTCGTGGCTGCCGAAGAAGCGGTCGAGCGCGCGGTACAGCGCCTCGCGCGCGAACAGCGCGCGCGCCACCTCCGCGCCCGTGGTGCACCGCCCGGCCTCGATCTGGGCGGCGATGTCGGGATCGGCTTCCCACTGGCCCAGCGCGTCGCCGTACAGCGCCGCCAGCCCCGCGAGCTGCAGCGGCATCAGCGCCGCCTCGCCCGCGCCCTCGGGCCAGGCCGGGTCGGCAC
>JAEYPG010000463.1 GCA_023410975.1 Pseudomonadota bacterium | reverse complement strand
GGGCCGGCGGCCGGCGGCCCAACACAGCAGCAGCGCGGTCAGCCGCGCCGGCAGCCACGACAGAAGGTCGTCGGCGTGCGCGGCCCACTTGCCGGCCCACTCCCAGCGCCCGCGGTAGCCCCACATGGCGTCGGCGGTGTTGGCGAAGCGGTACAGCGCCGCGCCCGGCAGCCCGGCCACGGCGAACCAGAACAGCGGCGCGACGACGGAGTCGTTCAGGTTCTCCGCCAGCGTCTCGATGGCCGCCTCGCGCACCTCGTGCGCCTGCAGCCGGGTGGTGTCGCGGCTCACCAGCCGCTGCAACTGGCGCCGGCCCTCGTCCAGCGATCGCCCCAGCGCCGCGTCCACGCCCGCCACCTCGTCGCGCAACATGCGCCAGGACAGCAGCGGCTTGAACAGCACGCCCAGCAGCAGCGCCGCGCCCCACCAGGGCAGGGCCTCGACCAGCGCGCGCTGCAGCAGCCAGGCCAGCAGCACCACCACGTTCACGCCGGCCAGCCAGGCCAGCGCGCCGCCGGCAAAGGCGGCCCGGGGCGGCAGCTTCAGCAGCCAGGGGCCGATCGCGCCCAGGTAGCGCCCCATGCCCACGACCGGGTGCAGCCGCGACGGCGGCTCGCCGAAGGCGCGGTCCAGCGCCAGCGCCGCCGCGCAGGCCAGAGCGACGGTGGCCATCAGTCCTCGATGCCCCGCTGCGCCGGCACGCCGGCCTTGAAGTGGTGCTTCACCAGCGCCATCTCCGTCACCGTGTCGGCCAGCTCGATCAGCTCCTGCGGCGCGCCGCGCCCGGTGAGCACCACCGTCACGTGCGCGGGCCGCTCGCGCAGCGCCTGCAGCACGTCGTCCAGCGCCAGCCAGCCGTAGCGCAGCGGGTACATGATTTCGTCGAGCACCACCATGAAGTGCTCGCCGGCGCGGATCATGGCCGCGGCCTTGTCCCAGCCCTGGCGGGCGAGCTCGGCGGAATGGTCCAGGTCGCGGCTCTTCCAGCTGAAGCCGTCGCCCAGTCCCTCGATGGGAATGCCCAGCTGTTCGAAGACGCGGTGCTCGCCGAAGCGGGCGCTGGGCACCTTCATGAACTGGAACACGTGCACGCGCTTGCCGCGCCCGTGCGCGCGCAGCGCCAGGCCGAAGGCGGCAGTGCTTTTGCCCTTACCGTTGCCGGTGTGGACCATGACCAGGCCGCGGCGCTCGCCCTCGGGGCGTTCGTAGCGGGCGGCGGTGGGAGGCGTTTCGATGTCCATGCGGGTTCCTTCTCGTCAGGGGTGTTCAGCGGTCTTGCGGCCAGCGGTCGGTGTGGATGAGCTCGTCCAGCGGCCGGGCCTGGCGCCAGCCCTCGGCCTGCAGCATCGGCTCGTCGTAGAAGCGGGCCACGGGCCCCAGGCACAGCAGCGCCATGGGCCGCGCGCCTGGCGGCAGGTGCAGCAGCGCGCCCAGGGCCGCGGGCTCGAACAGCGAGACCCAGCCCAGGCCCAGGTTCTCCGCGCGCGCGGCCAGCCACAGGTTCTCGATGGCGCAGGCCAGCGAGCACAGCGCCATCTCCTGCGGCAGCGTGCGCCGGCCGAACACCGTGCCGTCGTCGGGCGCCAGCGCCGCCACCAGCAGCTCCGCGCACTCGCGCACGCCCTCGACCTTGAGACGCATGAACTCGGCGCCGCGCTCGCCCAGGGCTGCTGCCGTGGCCTGGCGCTCGGTATCCACCAGCGCGGCGATGTCGCGGCGCAGCGCGGGCTGGGCGATGCGGATGAAGCGCCAGGGCTGCATCAGCCCGACGGAGGGGCCCTGGTGCGCGGCCTGCAGGATGCGGCGCAGGGTGGCCGGGTCGACGTCGCCCGGCACGAAGTGGCGCATGTCGCGGCGGGCGGCGATGACGCGGTAGAGCGCGTCGCGGTCGGCGGGGTCGAAGTGGGCGTTCATGGGGTGAGGCCGCTGGGAATGGATACAGGCATGGCCACGGCATTCCTCGGCCAGCGCTGCGCTGGGCGAAGCACGGGTGTCAGCTCTTCTGCTTCGTCACGCCCGCGAAGGCGGGAGTCCAGGCGGCCCCCAAGCCGCCGCATGCAGATCGGCGTGAACGCCGGGGCTTGGGTCCTGGTTCGCGGCACCTTGGCTTCGGGCTGACGTGGGGCCGCCTGGATTCCCGCCTTCGCGGGAATGACGAGGCAAGGGGCGAGGCGGGCCAGCTCACGGCCAACGCAGCTCGGCGTTCTCCGGCCCAGCACCAGGTCAGGCCAACGTCCCCTCATGCCTTACGCCCCACCTGCCGCCCCTGCCAGGCCGCCCCGCCCGCCATCACCAGCGCCATGGCGACCAGCGCCAGTCCCTGCGACAGCAGCGGCTCCGCCGTCGCCTTCAGCGCCGGCTGCCGCTTCAGCAGCACGCCCACGCGCGGTTTCGGGTCCGCTTGCGGCGCCAGCTCCTTGCGGACCTCGGCCCGCGGCTGCACGGCCGGCGCGGGCGCGCGCGGCACCGCAGGCGCCACGGGCACCGGCTCGGGCTCCACCTGCCACTGCACCCACTGCCGCACGCCCTTCAATTCCTCCGCCAGCGGCGCCGCCCGCGTCAGCTCCGCGTACAGCCGCGCCACTTCCTGCCGCGTGGCCGCGTCGGGTTGCCAGTGGCCCAGGCGCTGGGCCTGGATCAGCCGCTCCACCACCTGCGCATAGGCCTGCGGATGCCCGCGCAACCACTGCGGCAGGCCCAGGCCGTGGCGGTCGCGCACCAGCACCTCGTGCAGCGACTGCCAGTGGTCCGAGCGCACCGTGTCCGGCGCCGTCGCCTGCCAGCCCCACACGAACTGCACCGCCTTGAGCACCTGCAGCGTGCCGGCGTAGCCTTCCTCGCGCTGCGCCTTCAGCCAGCCCGGGTGCAGGTAGCGCGACTGCATCTCCATCGCCAGCGCGCGCCCGGCCGTCTCGGTGTGCGACTCGCCCGAGTCCTGCAGCTGGCTCACGTACAAGCCCAGCGCCTCGGACTTGCCCGCCGCGCGCGCCGCGGCGGCCAGGCCGCCCAGGTACTGGAAGGGATCGTCGGAGGTCGCTATCGCGAACAGGTGCGAGCTGCGCGACATCAGCGCCGCGTCGGCCACGCGCAGGTGCGCGCCCAGCGCCTGCGCGGCCGCCGCTTCGGGCACGCCGTCCAGCGCCTGCCCGTCGACGAAGGGCTGGCTCATGCGCTGCAGGAACATCGCGCCCAGCCGCTCGTCCTCGCGCTTCAGGCCGTCGGCCTGCACCGCGTCCGACAGCCCGGTGCCATAGTCGCCCTGGCGGTTGCCGAACACCCGCGCCCGCGCCAGCAGCTCCGCCTGCCCGGCCGGCACGCCTGCCCGCTCCAGCTCCGCGCGCAGCCTGGCGTCGTGGCGCGCGATGGCGTTGCCCGGCTCGGCCGCGCCGGCCGTCGCCACGGCGCGGTCGACCAGCCCCATCAGCGCCGGGAACTGGTCCCGGTACGAGCCGGTGACCGACAGCAGCACGTCCACGCGCTCTCGTCCCAGCTCCGCGCGCGGGATCACGCGCAGCTGCAGCGGGCGCCCGCTCTCGTCCCACACCGGCTGCACGCCCAGGGCGACCAGCGCCTGCGCCTCCATCACGCCCTGGTGCCGCAGCGTCTCGCCGGCCCACAGCGACAGCGCCAGCCGCGCCGGCACGCGCTCGCCATGCTCGGCGCGCCACTGGGTGAGCCAGTCGTTGAAGAGCCGCTTGGCGACCTCGTAGGCCTGGCGCGTGGGCAGCCGCGACGGGTCCAGCCCGGTGAGGTTGCGCCCGGTGGGCAGGCTCTCCGGGTTGCGGATCGGGTCGCCGCCATAGGCCGCGGGCACGAAGCGCCCTTCCAGCGCCGCCAGCAGCCCCGGCAGCTCGCCCTCGGTGGACAGCAGCCGCTCCAGCGCCTGCGCGCGCTCGGCCAGCGCCCGCAGCGCTGGCGTGTTGATGGGCTTGCGCGCGGCGCGGTTGGGCACCGGGCCCACGGGCTCCGGCGGGCGCAGGTCCAGCCGGCTGGCGGCTTCGGCGTCGCGCAGCGCCACGTCCAACCAGCGCCCGGGGCGCGACGCCGCCACGGCGGCGTGGTCGATCAGGAACACCTCGTCGATGTCCTCGCCCAGTGCCTCGATCAGCGGCTGGCGCAGCATCTGCAGCAGCTGCTGGCGCCGCGAGGCCTCGTCCGGCACGCGGCCGAACACGGCCAGCCCGCGCGGCTGCGCGCTCTGCGCCAGCCGGTCCAGCCAGGGGTGCAGCTGCTCCAGGAAGCCGGCGAAGTCCGCCGCGATGCGCTCCGCCGTCCAGCCCAGGTCGCGGTGCAGCTGGTGCTCGACGAACTGCGCGATGAGCTCGCGCTCCAGCGCCTGGCGCGTGGGGCCGGCGTCGGCCGTCTCCCACTCGTGCATCAGCTCGTGCATGTGCGCCATGCGCGACTCGAAGCCCGCGGGCGCCAGCACCGGCGTGCGGTGGCTGACCATCAGCGCTCGCCCGCGGCGCTTGGCCGTGAGCGCCTCGCCCAGGTTGTCCACGATGTACGGATAGACCACCGGCAGGTCGCCCAGCGGCAACAGCGCGTCGTCCAGCACGTCCAGCGCGCGCGCCTTGCCCGGCGCCCATTCCTGCGTGCCGTGGGTGCCGAAGTGGATCAGCGCGTCGGCATGCTGCCGCGCCCACAAATACACGGCCAGGTAGTGGTGCGCCAGCGGCCGGCTGTTGCGGTGCATGAACGGGTCCTGGCCCTGGCGCAGCGTTTCCTCGCGCGGCGGCTGCGGCAGCACCGACAGCGCGCCGGCCTGCAGCCGCGGGATCACGAACACCCGCTGCCCGCGCCACGCCACCACGTAGCGGCTGGCGGCGGGCGCCCCCCACTGCTTCTCGATGCGCTCGCGCTGCGCTGCGGGCAGCGAACGCCACCAGCGCTCGTACTCGGCCAGCGGCAGCGCGTCGGCCTGGCCGCTGTCCAGCAGCGCCAGCAGGTCCGCGCCGCGGTAGTAGGCGCCCAGAAGCGGTTTCAGGCCGTCGATCCAGGCCTGCTCGGCCAGCGGCTGTACTTGGTAGCCGGCCTGCGCCAGGCCGCTGGAGACCTGCTCCAGGCTGCGCGGCACGTTCAGGAAGGAGGCGCCGAAGTTCGTGCCGCCGGGCGGGTAGTTGTAGACGAAGGCCACCAGCCGCTTCTCGGCGTTGGGCTTGTCGCGCAGCGCGATCAGCCGCCGTGCCTTGGCGATGACGGCCAGCGCCTGGCGCTCGATGAGCTGCGGCTGGCGCCCCTGGTCGGCATGGGCGATGACGGGCAGCGGGTCGATGGCGCCGGCGGCCTCGGGCTGCGCCAGGTAGATCGGCACGTCGGCCGAGGCCAGCCCGGCGGCGTCGCGCTCCCAGTCCGCCTGGCCGCCGCCGCGGTAGGGCTGCGTGGCCAGCACCGGCACGCCCCAGCGCTGGAACAGCGGCTGCAGCGCCGCGGCCTGCGGCAGCAGCAGGTGCGTCACCAGCAGGCGCGGGTGCAGGCTCGGGCCGCCGGCAGCGGCGGGCCCTTCCAGCAGTGCGGCCAGCGTGGGCGCATCG
>JAEYPG010000459.1 GCA_023410975.1 Pseudomonadota bacterium | reverse complement strand
GAGGCCGTCAAGTACGCCATCTCGAAGAACGTGCCCGTGGTGGTATCGACCCGCGTCCACAACGGGCGGGTGTTGCCAAGCTATGGGTTCGTGGGCGGCGGCAAGACGACCCACGAAGCGGGCGCGGTGATGGCCGACGACCTCAAGCCGGCCAAGGCGCGCATCTTGTTGATGCTGCTGTTGCAAGGCGGGGTGTCTGGCCAGGCGGATCTGCAGTCCGCCTTCAACCGTTGAACTGACGTAGCTGCCACGGCATGCTGCAGAGCGCCGGCACGGCCCCGGCCGAACCGGCGCAGTCGCGCGAAGCCGCCTCCGGGACAGCACGCGGGCAGTCCACCCGGCTGGCACTCTTGTCCAATGCAGCGGCAGCGCCGAGAGCCTGCTGGCGTCCCCTCTCAACAAGCTCTGGCAGACAGCGCGCCGAGCAGTAGCAAGGTATCCGTTGACCGAGCAGCGCGCGCGTCCGGCTTGCACGCGGTCACACCAGCATCTCGCTGGCTCCTCGCTGGGATCGGCAGAGCTCGTCGTCCTCGCATTGGGGCAGCGCTGAACCGCCAGCGCACGAAGTCGCCGTCGTGCATGACGTCGATGCCCGAGAACCGGTAGCTGCACCAGCGGCTGCCATCCCCGCACAGGCCACAGCCGCAGGCCATGAAATCGCAGTGCCCGGGGCGCAGCAGGCTGTTGATGCGCCACGGCACGTCAATCCTGAACCTCGTCGCCGCGCAGCTCCGCCGCACCCATCCAGTAGCACAGCAACGGTGCCGGGATGCGCATGATCTGGCAGGGCGTTTCACCCGTCTGCGGCAGCCCGGTCATCACGCCAAAGTCGTCCAGCGACTTCGTCACCACGTAGCCCCGGCGGATCCTCTTCTGCTCGCACAGCTCGATCAGGCCCTTGAGCTCGCGTGCGCCGGTGTGCTGGGCGCGGTAATTCACCACGAAAGGAATGATGTCGCCCGCCACTTCGGCCACCAGGTCCACCTCCCTCTCGCGCTTGCCTCGCCAGTAGGTGAAGCGCACGTTCTGCGCGTAGTAGCGGGCAAACAAGTGCTTGAAGACCGCGGTTTCCGTGGTCACCCCCAGGGCGGCGGCATCCTCGAGGATGGCCTTTTCCTTGAGCAGCACCGCGGGGGCGAAGGCTGCATCGGCCAGGTAGACCTTGAATCGCGCGCAGCACGTCCTTGCCGTAGCCGAAGGGCGGTAGCCGGTAGATCAGGTGCGTGGCCTCCAGCAGCTCGATGAAGTTTTGCGCCGTGGGCCGCTTGACCTCGAGGTTGGCGCACAGGTCAACCATGTCGAGCAAGCCGACGTCGTGCATGCACAGGTACAGGAACGTGTGCTCCAGGTCCAGCACCCGCCGCACGCCGAAGAGTGGCGACATGTCGCGCTTGGTTGCTGCCTCATCAGCCTCGCGAAGGTGCCTGCGGGACAACACGTGGGCAGTGCCACCCGGCTCGCGCTTGTTCGCGATGGCATCGGTTTACACCGTTGTGCTCACACCTTGGCACGACAAGATCTTCATGGTTCCGCTTCGTGACCGGATCGCGCTGCAAGCACGCTGCTGCGCCTGCACTACAGGGCAGCGTCGGCCAGTGGCCGGGATCGCGGCCGCAGCCCGAAGATTGACTACCAGCTTTCGCAACACGGCCGGACAGCTCTCATGCCCGTGCGTGTGTTATGCATATGATTGATATTTCTCATTCCTAGATTTCAATTGCGTTGATTGCGTGAAAACCCTAATCTTCAGTCCATCGAAGTTCTGAAGATTCATAAGAGGTTCCGCATGACCACCATCACCGTCTCCGCCTACAGCCGTACCGCGCCGCGGGGTGCCGTGGTCGCCGCCGAGGCATTCACCTGGCTGCTGAACGGCCTGCGCGGGCTGCTTGCCCAGGCCTCCCGCGGGCCGCGGGGCGAGGTGGCTGGACGCAAGCTGAGCAGCGCGTTTCCCGCATAAGGGAGAAGCCCCAGGCGTGCGCCAGTTGCATCGGCACACGTCCAGAGAGGCTGTTGCCAACACAACGGCAAAGGCTGGCACAAGAGGCCGTCCAGTTCTGGCAAGACCGGGTGACGCGCACTTCGCACGCGGCCACCACCCATCCACACGCGACGTTCGGGCCCCATGAGGGGCCGAAGTGCCATTTACCGCGCCAACGGCCGCGACACGGCTCGAAACGGCAGGCGCCCCAAGGCAGGGTGACGCCACGCCGGCTGCCGCCTCCAGCAGCGCCAGCCGTGTGCTTGATGCCTTGCAGCGCCTGAGTTGCGGTCGATCCTTGCACAGGATCAGTACAGCCTCTGGCCGCGCGCGAGCTTTTGCGCGACGACGGCGGTCTGCACTTCGCTGCGCAGCGCTCGCCTCCAGCATCTGGTAGCTGTGCAAGCCCGCATCCTCGCGCAGCACGGCTTGCGCGAGGGTGGTCACGAGCGCGCCGGGATCGTGGCCGAGCGCGAAATGGCGGACGACGCGTGGCGTACCGTGAGCTCGGTGCTGCCGTGCCGGTCGAGCGCATCGAGGAATCCCTGGGCCAGCGCCACAGCGTCAGAGGGCAGATCGTCGAGCCGATCGCCGCCTTCGCCCGGCAGCTGCGTCGGCGGCACGTTGAGAAATCGCAGCAGGTGCACGCGCGAGGATGCCGTCCTCGACCGTCCCGCGGTGAAGGGGAAAGCCAAGGTGAGGACAGCGGTTGTCCACGGCAAAGCACCGCGCGCCATCCGAAATCACGAGGATCGGTGGATGGGCGCCGCTTGCGACGGTCATGCGCCGGGCGGCGACTTCCTGCAGCGTTCCCACGCGGACGAACCCGGCGCCTGCTTCACTCTTGTCCGAGTCCATGGTGCGTGCGGCATTCGGGGCAGGAACGTCTATCGCAGCGGCCCAGGCAGCCCCAGTGCGTCTAGCGCCAGCCACAAGCTGTACTTGGGCACCCGCTCGCCAGCCTGGGCGCGCTTGACTATCTCCGCGGCCCACCTCACGTCCCGCCCGATCCTGGGCATCACCGGCCGCAGGCACTGGCGGCGCACCTCGGTGGCGCGGTGGGCCTGCTTCGGCTCGGGCTCGGCCTCGGCCTGGAAGACCGGGCCCGGGGCCGTGCCACACAGGTCGCGAAACTGCGCCGCGGTGGGTGGCTCCGCCGGGTCCAGCAGCGCGAGGGCGTGCTCGATGGCCTCGCGCTGGTCGGCGTAGCGGTTGAGCTCGCGTGCCCAGTACGCCTTCACGTTCTGCAGCGGCACGCCCTTCCAGCGCGCCAGGAAGGCGTCTCCATAGCGCAACGTGAGCCGATCGAACAGGACTTCAGCGAAATCCGCGCACGGCATGACATCCCCCGTGACGATCTGTCGGCAACTGTACGCGCTTGGGTTCGGTGCCGGCGACCTGTGGCATCGGCGGGCTGGGCTGGCGCCGGCCGTCCGGGGCCAAGAGGCAAGGTGGGACCAACTGTGCGGCAGGCTTCCACAGCACCAGCATGGCAGCGGGCCAAGCAGTCTTCCCATTGCCGAGGCTCGGGTCGCCAAGCAGCACAGCCCGGGCGCGAGGCGTTTCCTGCACAGAAGGACCCACTTTGGGTTCCGGTGCTCGGCTTGGACAACCAGACGCACAAAGGTACCCACCTTGGATTGCAAGTTCATCGGCAGCGCAAGCGACGGCTGGCGGCAGCAGCGGCAGCGCGATCGGCGTTCTCAAGCGCCGGTAGGCACCGTTCGGGTGTGAGTGACGGGAACGCCGTGTCGGTACCCGTCCATGGACAAAGTGGTACTGACTGTGCGGTGGACCCGGGCGAGAGGTTGGCGGTGGTCGACACGGCTCCTGTCCGGCTAGGCGAGGAGCCGGGTCCGTCCATGCGAGGCATCGCCGGTCGCGGCAGCCAAGGCAAAGTGGTACCAACTGTGCGGCACGAGCCAGGAAGACCTCTGGCAAGCGCATGCCGATGTCAAACCGGGCCCCGATGCGCGCGACCTGCCAAGGGAAAGTGGTACTGACTGTGCAATACCTCGCGTCCAGCCGTGCCACACCCCATCGGCAGGGTGTAGTGCGTGTATCTGGGCAAAGTGGGATCAACTGTGCGGAAAGACCGACTTGAGGTCTGCCGGCAGACGCATGCCGAAGTCCGGCCGGTCCTCGATGGATTGGCGGGCTCATCGGGTCAAAGTGGTACTGAATGTGCGGCAGGCGCCAGATCGGTTCCGGCTGGGGACACGCCGTGGTCCGGGCTGCCCGTGATGGCTGGGGGCCGGCGAGGCATGGTGGTATTGACTGTGCGCAGAAGAAGCCAGTCAACGGGGCGCCACGCGTCAGCAGGGTTGATCCGGAGTGCAAGCGGTGAAGACGTCGAGCTCCGTGCCATTCCGCCTTGCATCCGGGCCGCTACGGTCTTGCACAGCGGGCCTCACCTTGGCCTGTGCACTGGTTTCCAAGACCACGCATCGAACGCCATGGCAGGGGTTCAGTGCGGCACGACCACGGTCTGGCGCCTTCAGCACAGCACATTCGCTGCACTGTCTGTCGATTGCTCGGGCGTTCCTTGTCCTTCTGGTCAGCGGTATTCCTGGGGCCTGACAACTGCTGTTGCCGGTACAGGGTGGCTTGCGCCATGTGGGCCCGGCATGACGAAAGCACTGCCCGGATTTGTTCCAAGGAGAGATCCCAGTAGCAAGCATATTTAATAGCAAGCCAGCATTTCGGAGATCAAAAAGTGCTTGTGAATCAATAACTTGCGGAAGGAAAAGTGGGTGTTTCTGTGCCGCTTTCACGGCAAGGTGGGCTTTTCTGTGGTGGATAACCGGGCAAGGTGGGTTCTTCTGTGAAAGAGAAAGTGGGACTTTCTGTGCGCCAAAGTGGGACCTTCTGTGCAAGGTGGTGGTTTCTGTGCGCGCGCAGCCAAGTGGCTGAATGCATTGGATTTTTGACGGTTGTCCACATCAAGGTGGGAGCTTCTGTGCAAGGCGTGTCTGCTGGCGCTGCTCCTCGCCGCAGCCAATGTCCGGGGACTCATGCGGTATTGCCTGCTGGCGGCCAGTGTTGTTTCGACGGGCAAAGTGATGGTTGTTGTTGACCGGCTCCCACTTTGCCCCTAGCCTCGCGGCCTACCTCCACTTGGGACCCGTTGAGTGCCATGGCCGAGATCACGCCTGCCGGGGACGTTGTCGGCGAGCAGTACGCGCTGCTTCTCTTCGAGGAAACCATCGGCCGCAAGGGGCGCACCGCCACCATCGCCGATGCCGAAAGCGACATCGCGTTCCCGAAGAACAACGTCTTCGTCGACGTCTCCGGGGTTGGAGTGCTGGCCCGCCGCGGCCTCAACGTGATGAATTATCTGGCGTGCACCGCGCCGCTGGGGCAGCTGGAGTTCGACTGTGACGTCGATCTGTTCAAGTTCCTCATCAACTACGCGAGCCGCAACCACCAGCAGCTCGTCAAGTCGCTGCGCGAGACCCAGAAGACCAGCGTGGTCGTCATGCGCGAGCGGCCTGACGGGCAGAGCGGCAACCCGGAGTTCGTCTCCATTCCGCTGGTGGGCCTGGTGGGCGTGGCCAACGGCCGCGTGTACTTCAAGTTCGACCCGGCCATCCGCAAGCTGCACAAGGACCCGCGCGGCTACACGTTCTTGTCGCTGCGCACGACGTCGAGCTTCAAGTCCAGCTTCGCGCACGCCCTGTACGAG
>JAEYPG010000415.1 GCA_023410975.1 Pseudomonadota bacterium | reverse complement strand
GGTGAGAAGTGTCGAAACTCTCTTGGACACTCAGCCGATCTCCGCTGGCTGGCTCAGCTGCGCCGACACCAGCGGGATCTTCAAGAGAGGCTCGACGTGCGTCGCGCGCAGCTCGGCCATCCCTCCTCGCCGATCAGCGATCCAATCTACCAGCGCCTGTTCTTCGCGCTCCGCCGCATCACGGCGCAACTGACGGTGACTGAAAGGTCCTGCAACGAGGCGGCTCGTGGACTGACACATCAGCGATGTGTCGCGTAGGCGCGCCCTACAACGGCCGGACGGCATCGCCCGTTGCGTAGACACCTGTCCTCGCCGAGCAGCATGTGTCGGTGACGGAAACTGAGCTCAACTTTGACCATCACGTGGCATGTCAAGCCGCCGGCAAAACAGACATGGCCTTCTCCCTTGACCGGAGAGAAAAGTCAGTCTACGGGCGGATCCGCTTCGCCTTTACAGCGTGGGAATGGACAACGTCGAGCGCAGGTGGTGTGCATCAACATGGTGGCTCCGGCCCGCTGGGGTTTACGGACGCCGACCCTGATCTGGATTCACCGTGCGATGAGTGGTTCTGCAATGACGTTCAATGACACCTTGCGAAGGCAACCAAGCGGAACTTTCGGCATTGTTTGAGATCAAGACCTTCCTGAAGTTTCTTCATCGACAAGTGCCATGACTGAGGGAGGATCGCATTGGATATTCAAGTTCGTGCCTTGCATGCCTGCGTCAACAACGCGCTGGTTGACCATGTCCGCCGACGCTTGCTTTATGTGCTGATGCGCAGGCAAAGCCAAGTGCAGTGCGTCGACGTGCGCCTTGGTGATACGCGCAGCCGCCGCGGCTTGGCGAAAAGGTACTGCCTTATCAAGCTGCAGCTTGTGGGCGCTCTCACTGTCACGGTCATTGGTGCCGGGAGCGATCTGTACGACGTGATTGACCGGGCCGCCGATCGTGCAGGTCACCTTGCAGTCGAGCAGTTGCGCCAGCCGCAGCTTTCCAAGAGTACCTGGCGCGAACATGAACTGCATGGCTGATGTGCGGCCCGGTACCCGTCAGCTCGAATTCCTGGACAAGAGGAAGTTTCCTGAACTTTCTCTTGAACAGCACCTCTCAAAGGCAGCTTGGCTGCTAACTGTGCACCGGTTGGAAGTGTCTAGCCAAGCGTGGAATTGGCTGCAGGCGTGATGCCTGCCTGGCCACATCTGTGGTCGGTGGCACTCATGTTTTGTGTGGTTGTATTGGCAACCTGTTTTGGAATCCGCATATTGCGTCCACGCAGCGACGGATGGGTTTGGTATCCAGGCTTGCTGAATTTGATGAAGCGCCTGAGCCCTCAAGGAAAACAACGGGATGGACCTCTATGAATACTCTTGATATATGGCTGGTATTCCTGACGGTGGTGCTGCTTGGCTGCACCGTCCACGCGTGGCGCCTGGGTAACGAAAAGCGTGACGTTGCCTTTTTGGGAGTCGTCAGTGTTTTGTGCGGTGTCGGCACTGCAGCCGTCGTGTTGTCGTGATGCCGGACACACACGAGGGAACGCGCAACAAGCTGATCTTTGCGTTGCCCACTCAGTGACGGACACGCCGAGCTTGCCTACCCGTGCATCGAGGCTGAAAGCCCAAGGAGGTACAGGCCATGGAACAAGGCAAGCGCATGCCGGCGGCGTTCATCGGGCATGGCTCGCCGATGAACACGCTGGGAGTCAACCGCTACACCTCGGCCTGGCGTGAGCTCGGCCAGAGCCTGCCCAGGCCTCGGGCCGTGCTGTGCATTTCGGCGCATTGGTTCATCAAGGGCTCCGCCGTGACCGCGATGGAGCGCCCGCGGGTGATTCACGACTTCTACGACTTTCCGCGCGAGCTCTTCGACTTCGACTACCCGGCGCCCCTGATGTGGCGTTGGAAGTCGCGGACCTCGTGAAGCCTTCCTACGTGGGTCTCGACCACGACAGCTGGGGGCTCAACCATGGCACCTGGTCGGTCCTGGCGCACGTGTTTCCCGACGCGAGCGTGCCGGTCCTGCAGTTGTCCCTGCACGCGGGGCAGGGGCCTCAGTACCACTTGGACCTCGGGCGCAAGCTGGCGCCGCTGCGTGACACGAGGGTGTTCGTGCTGGGCAGCGGCAACGTGGTTCACAACCTGCGGCGGGTCAACCCTGCGTACGCCGAGCAGGCGTACGACTGGGGCCAGCGCTTCGACGCCGAAGTCGGACGCATCATGACGACCGCTCCTGGATGGCTGACCCGCATCGCATCGCACCCGGACTACGCGCTGTCGGCTCCGACGCCAGAGCACTTCCTGCCGCTCTACACCTCGTGTGGCTGTGCGAGGCGAGTGGCCAGGCGGCCACGGCTTTCGCCGAAGGCGCGACAATGGGCTTTGACGATGACCAGCTATGCCCTGGGCTGGGTGCCGGATCGGCAAGTCACTACAGGCGCAAGCGCAGCCGGGCTTCCGGACGCGGCAACAGTGCCAACCGGAACAGACGAATCTTTGACAGGCCATCGCCGGGATGCGGGCAGGCGAAGTCCATACCGAGACGAAAGCCTGCCTTGTTCCCGGTCAGCCCAAGGCAGCCTGGCGCAGCGCGTCGAGGTCCAGCACCGTCAAGCCGCCGTACTCCAGCTTCAGCAGCCCCGCCTCCTCCAGCTGCCTGAGCACGCGGTTGCAGCGCGGCCGCGACACGCCGGCCAGGGCGGTGACTTCCTCCTGCGAGACCTGCCCATGGGAGTGCCCGTGCGGGTAGAGCCACGGATGGAACATGCCGGCCAGCGCGCGCAGCACCCGGTCGGCCACCCAGCTCTCCATGAACCAGTGCATGCGCTCGTTGAGCTGGTGCAGCAGGAACGGCTGAAGTGCAGCTTGGCCGCATAGAGCCACTCGAAGGTGTCGCGCGGCATGAGGGCCACCCTGCTCGGCTGCAGCGCGACGGCGTCGGCCGCGCGGGGTGCGCCGCGCAGCAGCGTGCCTTCGCCGGACCCACTGCTGGGTGAGAGGCCAACGAAGGTGATGGACTGCCCTTCGACGGTCGTCATCGACCCTTTGGAAGCGCTCGTAACCGGGCGTCAGCACCCCCCTCGTCCAACCGCAGCGCGCCGTCCAGATCCCAGTGGCGTTTCAGTTCATGGCCTGCAAGCAACTGCGTGTGGCAGGCGAAATACGCGAATGGACGCCGTGACCTCTTCTGCCTGCTGATGCAGGATTCGTGCGGCACCGGCAAGCTGTTCCACCATCGCCGCGTTCTGCTGCGTCACGCTGTCGAGCTGGCTCACGGACTTGTTGACCAGCTCCACGCCCTGGGCCTGCTCCTGCGCGGCGCGGCTCATGTCGGCGATC
>JAEYPG010000406.1 GCA_023410975.1 Pseudomonadota bacterium | reverse complement strand
TATTCACGGTTCGCGCCACGACGGCCGGCTGGCGCATGGTGGTCTCGATGACCGTGTGAAAGCGACTGTCGGCCGCCTCACGGATGCCCTTCTCGACCCACCAGCCCACATCGGCGCCGGTCTTGTCTGCGGCCGTTGCGGCATCGGCCAAAACGAGTTGGTCGTACAGCGGGTGGTAATTGCGCAGCTCGTCGCCGTTGATGAAAGCCACGCCGTCGCCGGCGGCGGCGAGTTCGCGCCGCGCACGGAGGATGTTGCGGGTCTTTCCCGCTCTAGGCTGGCCTCCCACGATCACGAGGCGGGGCTGGCTGCTGCTGCGCGTGTTCTTGAACAGGGCATGCCGGACATCGCGCTGGTAAACCGCCTCCAGCGTCGCGTCGTCAACAAGCCGCATGGACGATGGTCAGATCAGCAGGCAGCATGGGCCGTGCCCACGACCTGGCGCAGCTTCGTCGCCAGTATTTCGGCGTAGCGGTCGAATTCCGCCGTCAACGCCTGGACCTGCCCAGCATCATCTGGATCGAACTGGAAGCGCTTGTCCAGGACGATATCGCGGGCCTTGATGCACTCCGCCCGTTTCTCCGGGGAAGGCTCTGCGTCCGCCAACCGACCCAGCCGAGCGGCCACGAGGCCCATGAGTTCCAGCAGCAGTTCAACCTTGATTTCAAGCGGACAGGTGGGCTGGGAATCCATGGCGTGCTCCTTGATCGCAGCATTGTCGTCTTGTAGCGGCGGTATGTTCCAACTCGGGGGGATGGATGAACGCCCCTCCCCGGCGAGCCATGGCCGGGTTTCGCTTTCCTCGATACCGAAACCACGGGTCTGAACCCGGCGCACGGCGAGCTGCTTGAGATCGCCGCTGGTGGATCTCGCTGGCACGGTGCTGCTTGACTTGCTGGTTCGGCCCGTGCGGGCGGAGGACTGGCCCGAGGCGCAGGCCATCCACGGCATCACGCCGGCGGGTGTGGCCAACGCTCCAACCTTCGGTGAGCTGTGCCCTCGCCTGGCCGCCTCCTTGGCCGGGTGCGAAGTATTGGCGTACAACGCACCTTTCGATGCCAGCTTTGTCGGCGCTGAGCGGCGCGGTGTGTCTGGCAAGTGCCGCTTGGTGCCCGGGTTTACGGCACGCAAGGACTTGCCCATGCCGTTGTGCTCCGGCCCGGAACGTGGCGCCATTGTTGCCCGCCTGTCCATGACGGTGGCCGGCTCGCGGTCAGCGCAATTGCCGAGGCCACAAGGGAAAGCCCTGTTGGCGCGCACCTTGTGCCTGCCATACCGGTCTGCGGCTTGGTGGGGTTTCATAGGCGTGCATCACGATGAGAAGACTGCGGTTGTCGAAAGCGGGACTCCTGTGGCCGCTGGGGTTGCTGCTCACTGGCCTGGTGGCTGCTGCCTGGGCTGGCAGATGGCAGGCGCAGCGCAACGAGGCACTGCAGCACGAGCGCTTCCAGGCGTTGGCCCAGCAGACGGCGGCGCAACTGCTCAAGCGGATCTCGATATACGAGTACGCCGTGCGCGGCGTGCGCGGGGCCGTGATGGCCGCCGGCGTCGATGCGCTCACCCGCGAGGGCTTGCGCCAGTACGCGGAGTCGCGCGACATGCAGCGCGAATTCCCGGGCATGCGCAACTTCGGCTTCGTGCGCCGCGTGCCGGCGCGGCAGGAAGCGGCGTTCCTGCAAGCCGTTCGGCTTGACGGTGCGCCTGAGTTCCAGATCCGCCAATTTGCGGCACACGGCGGCGACCGGTTCGTTGTCCAGTACATCGAGCCCCCACTGGACGGCGTCGCCAGCGCGCAGGGCGTGGACTTGGCGTCCGAGCCGCGGCGGCGCGAGGCGGCGCTGGCGGCGATGCTCAGCGGCGAGTCGCGGATCACGGCGCCGCTGACCCTGGTGCAGTTGCCCTCCGAGCATGATCGCTCCTTCCTGCTGCTGCTGGCGGTCTACCGCACCGGCAAGACGCCCGAGCCTGCGCAGCGCGATGCGCAGACGGTGGGCTGGGCAACCGTGCCGCTGGTGATGCAGCAGATGCTCGAAGCCTTCGACAAGGAGAACACGGCCTTCGCCATGAAGCTGTCGGATGCCTCGGGGTCCGGCACGCCCGAGCGCTTCTACGCCTCCACCGAATGGCAGGAGTCCGCGGCAGGCGCGCTGGCGCAGCGCGTGACGCTGCCGGTGTACGGCCGCACCTGGCTGCTGCAGATGCAGCCATTGCCGCCCTTTACCGAGTCCTTGCGCCTGCGCCAGCCCGGCGAGGTGGCGCTGACGGTGGGCACGCTGTCGCTGCTGCTGGCATTGCTGTTGTACGGCAGCCAGCAGCTCGCGCGCAGCCGGCGCGTCGTGCGGCAGGAGCGCGCCAGTCGCGCCGCCGTGGTGGACAGCGCCCACGATGCCATCGTCATCCACACGCTGCACGGCGAGATCACGGGCTGGAACGCCGCCGCCGAGCGGCTGCTGGGCTGGTCAGCGCGCGAGGTGATGGGGCGTCGCCTGAGCGAGCTCACCGTGCCGCTGGAGCAGCGTCATACGGTGCAGCGGATGCTGGAGGAGGTGCAGCGCAACCAGGCCGTGCCGCCGGTGGAGACGGTATGCCTGGACCGCCAGGGCGCAAGGCTGGAAGTGGCCGTGCGATGGCGCCCCTGCACGCCGGTAACGGCCTCGTCGCGGGAGCTGCCACCACGCTGCGCGACATCCGGGCCCAACGCGCGGGGCAGGCGCGCATCCTGGAGCTCAACGCCACGCTGGAGCGCCAGGTGCTCGAGCGCAGGCTGGAGCTGAGCATGGTGCTGGAGCGGGCAGCCACCGCCATCATCGCCACCGACCTCTCGGGCCGCATCACGGTGTTCAATCCGGCCGCCGAGGCCATGCTGCGCATCCCGGCCCGCGAGGCCATCGGCCGGCTGGAGACGGATTTCCGGGACCACGAGGAGATGCGCGCGCGGCTTCACGCTTACCCGCGCGAGGTGCTGGAGAACGCTGGCGAGCTGCCCGAATGGCTGGCGCTGGCGGCGCACCAAGCACTGGCGTCGATGCCCGGGGACACCATGGGCAGCCAGCGCAGCGAGTGGACCTACGTGCGCGCCGACGGCTCGCGCGTGCCGGGCTTGGCCAGCGTCAGCCTGCTGCGCGGCGCGCAGGGCCGGCCCACGGGGTTCCTGGCCGTCATCACCGACCTCACCGAGCGCAAGGCGCTCGAAGAGCGGCTGCGCGAGCGCACCCGCCAGGCCGAGAGCGCCAACGCGGCCAAGAGCGCGTTCCTTGCCCACATGAGCCACGAGATCCGCACGCCGCTCAACGCCATCATCGGGATGGGCTACCTGCTGCGGCAGACACAGCTCACCGAGCGTCAGCAGCTGTTCGCCACCCACATCAACACCGCGGGCGAACAGCTGCTGTGCCTGGTCAACGACGTGCTGGATCTCTCCAAGATCGAGGCCGGCGAAATGCGGCTGGAGGCCGTGCCGTTCGGCCTTCCAGATCTGCTGGAGCAGTCACGCTCCATAGTGGAGGTGGCGGCCGCGCAGAAGAACCTGCCGTTGCTCGTGGAGTCAGCCCCCGGTATGCCGCGGCGCCTGGTCGGCGACCCGACGCGCCTGAAGCAGATCCTGGTGAACCTGCTGGGCAACGCCGTGAAGTTCACCGAGGCAGGCCGCGTGACGCTGCGGGTGGCCCAGCTGGCGCGGCCTGAAGGTGCCGCCGAGCAGCCATGGCCCCTGGTCACGGTCCGCTTCGAGGTCATTGACACGGGCATCGGCATCCCGCTTGAGAAGCAGGCAGCGATCTTCGAGCCCTTCACGCAGGCTGACGACTCCACCACGCGGCGCTTCGGCGGCACGGGGCTGGGCCTGTCTATCGTGCGCCGGCTGGTGGGGCTCATGGGCGGGCAGCTGGAGCTGCAAAGCCAGCCCGGCCAGGGCAGCACGTTCAGCGTGACGCTGACGATGCAGTTGCCACAGCCCTGAGCCGCCCGGCATCGTCGACGCTCGCTCTGTGCTGCAGCTTGTCCTGGACGAACCCGCCTGTCAGGATGGCCATGCCCTTACCCCAGGTGCGATAGCAAACGCACACCACCGGATACATCAGGGCATGCCCCGGGCCGCCAGAATCGAGATGCGAGTAGTTCTTATCTCTCGCGGGGCGGCAGCTCCCTTTCCCCTACCCCTCTTTCCGCCCCTTTTCCCGTGCCCGCTACGTGCGGGCACCTTTTTTTCTGCTATCTGCTGCTGGCGCCGGTCACGAAGTGCGTGTTTTCGACGTTGCCGCTGCCCTTTCTGGCGGTGATGCGGCACTTATCGGCGGTAGTACGCATTGATCTTCTCAATCCTGGTTCGATAAGGCAGGAACGCGAATCGGCAACCGGTCAGCACTGGGCCTCTTGTCCCAGGGAATTCCCTGGGGCATAACTACGGGCTTGGCTGTAGTTGGAAGATCTATGGTCCCTTGCCAGGAGACACCGCTGGAGCTGGCTCAACGGCGCGTGCGTGATGCACAAGCGCTGGTTGAGAAGCAGAAGGAGCACATCGCGGAACTCGCACGCGAGAAGCGCGACACGTCGCAGGCACAGGCCATCCTGTCCACGTTCGAGACCACACTGCGCTTCATGCGCCAGGACTTGGCCGACTGTTTGAAGACCGTGGGTCGACTGCCGCAGTAAGCCGGCAGTAGACGTTGCCTCAGGCCGGTTCGCGCAGCGCCGACAGCTTCGTATTGACCACGCGAAGTTCGGCCAGATGGGCAGCTGCCTGGGCTGTCAGCCGCGCGCGCTCGTCCTGGCAATCAGGGACTGCGTCAAGGGCGTTGAGCGCCTTCTCGTTAGCCAGAAGCACGCCTTCAAGCCGGGTGCACTCGGCCAGTAGTTGGCTGTAGTCAACGGTGTCCACGCATGGGAGTTTGGCGGCACGGGTTGAACCCGTGGCCCGGGGACACCCGCAACGCAACACCGGGGCGATCCACGCTGGACTGCTGGAACCTGCCCAGCCCTGCTAGCCAAGCAAGGCGGCGATAAGTCCAAGCGAGCTTGGTGAGCGGCCCAGGGCACGCGCCGTCAGAACGGCTCGTCTGGCTCCAGAGGCAGGCAATGCTGCTGCGTCACGCAGTCATCACGCAGGGCACGCTGGATCTCGTGGCCATAGGCAGCCCAGAGGTGGTCGCGCAGCAGGTCCACCGCTTCGAAGACCGCCAGCGCCTGTGCGGGCGTCCCGCCCGCGGGCCGATTTCTGCTACGAAACCCCGACCGTGATTCTGCCGGGCTTCCGA
>JAEYPG010000396.1 GCA_023410975.1 Pseudomonadota bacterium | reverse complement strand
GCTCTCGGCGCATGGCCTCACGCTGGCCGACGTGGTGGCCGCGCTGGAGCGCAACAACGCCAACGTGGGCGCCGGCTACATCGAGCGCCGCGGCGAGCAGTACCTCATCCGCGCGCCCGGCCAGCTGCGGTCGATGCAGGACATCGGCAACGTGATCCTCTCGAACGTGGGCGGCACGCCGGTGCGCATCCGCGACGTGGCCGAGGTCCAGGTCGGGCGCGAGCTGCGCTCGGGCGCGGCCACCGACAACGGCCGCGAGGTGGTGCTGGGCACGGTCTTCATGCTCATCGGCGAGAACAGCCGCACCGTGGCCCAGGCGGTGGCGCAGCGCATGGAGCAGATCAACCGCACGCTGCCCGAAGGCGTGCAGGCCATCACCGTCTACGACCGCACGACGCTGGTGGACAAGGCCATCGCCACGGTGAAGAAGAACCTGCTCGAAGGCGCCGTGCTCGTCATCGCGGTGCTGTTCGCCTTCCTGGGCAACCTGCGCGCGGCCCTCATCACGGCACTCGTCATCCCGCTGTCCATGCTCTTCACCTTCACCGGCATGGTGAGCCAGCGCATCAGCGCCAACCTCATGAGCCTCGGGGCGCTGGACTTCGGGATCATCGTGGACGGGGCGGTGGTGATCGTGGAGAACTGCGTGCGGCGCCTGGCCCACGCCCAGGCGCACCACGGGCGGCCGTTGACCTTGCGCGAGCGGCTGCACGAGGTCTTCGCCGCGGCGCAGGAGGCGCGCCGGCCGCTGGTCTACGGGCAGCTGATCATCATGATCGTGTACCTGCCCATCTTCGCGCTCTCGGGCGTGGAGGGGCGCATGTTCCATCCCATGGCCTTCACGGTCGTGATCGCGCTGCTGGGCGCGATGCTGCTGTCCATCACCTTCGTGCCGGCGGCCGTGGCGCTCTTCATCGGCCATCGCGTGGCCGAGAAGGAGAACGTGCTGATGGCGGCGGCCAAGCGAGCCTACGCGCCGCTGCTGGAGCGCGCGCTGGCCGCTCGGCCGGTGGTGGTGACCTTCGCGGTGGTGGCGGTGGCGCTCTCCGGGCTGCTCGCCACCCGGCTGGGCAGCGAGTTCATCCCCAGCCTCAACGAGGGCGACTTCGCGCTGCAGGCGCTGCGCATCCCGGGCACGAGCCTGACGCAGTCGGTGGCGATGCAGCAGCAGCTCGAACGCACGCTGAAGGACCAGTTCCCGGAGATCGAGCGCGTGTTCGCGCGCACCGGCACGGCCGAGATCGCCGCGGACCCGATGCCGCCCAACATCTCCGACGGCTACGTGATGCTCAAACCCCAGGACCAGTGGCCCGAGCCCCGGCGCACCCGCGAGGCGCTCATCGCCGCCGTGCAGGAAGCCGTGGAGAAGCTGCCCGGGCAGAACTACGAGTTCTCGCAGCCCATCCAGCTGCGCTTCAACGAGCTGATCTCTGGCGTGCGCGCCGACGTGGCGGTGAAGGTGTTCGGCGACGACATGGCGCAGCTCGATGCGACCGCCGACCGCATCGCCGACGTGCTGCGCGGGCTGTCCGGCGCCGCGGAGGTCAACATCGAGCAGACCACGGGGCTGCCCATGCTCACGGTCGCGATCGACCGCGACAAGGCTGCGCGCTACGGGCTGAACATCGCCGACGTGCAGGACACCATCGCCACCGCCACGGGCGGGCGCGAGGCGGGCACGCTGTTCGAGGGCGACCGGCGCTTCGACATCCTGGTGCGGCTGCCCGAGGCGCTGCGCGCGGACCTGGACGCCATCGGCAGGCTGCCGATCGCGCTGCCCAGGAGCGCGCAGGCCGAGCGGCCCAGCTTCATCCCGTTGTCGGAGGTGGCCAGCCTGCAACTGGCCCCGGGGCCCAACCAGGTCAGCCGCGAGGACGGCAAGCGCCGCGTGGTGGTCAGCGCCAACGTGCGCGGGCGCGACCTGGGCTCCTTCGTGGCCGAGGCGCAGCAGGCGGTCGAGCAGCAGGTGAGGCTTCCACCAGGCTACTGGACGACCTGGGGCGGGCAGTTCGAGAACCTGCAGTCCGCCAGCAACCGGCTGCGCATCGTCGTGCCGCTGGCGCTGGCGTTGGTGTTCACGCTGCTGTTCGCGATGTTCGGCAACCTCAAGGACGGGCTGCTGGTGTTCACCGGCATTCCCTTCGCGCTCACCGGCGGCATCGTGGCGCTGTGGTTGCGCGGCATACCGCTGTCGATCTCGGCGGCGGTGGGCTTCATCGCGCTCTCGGGCGTGGCGGTGCTCAACGGCCTGGTGATGCTGTCCTTCATCCGCGGCCTGCGCGAAGCCGGCCGCGGCGTGGACGCTGCCTTGCGCGAGGGCGCGCTCACGCGGCTGCGGCCGGTGCTGATGACGGCGCTGGTGGCATCCCTGGGTTTCGTGCCCATGGCCATCGCCACCGGCACCGGCGCCGAGGTGCAGCGCCCGCTGGCCACGGTGGTCATCGGCGGCATCCTGTCCTCCACGGCGCTCACGCTGCTGGTGCTGCCGGTGCTCTACCGGATCGCCTACCGGCGCGAAGCCAACGGGGAGGACGAATGGCGCCCCGCAGGGCCGGGCAGCGCCGCCACGGCGGCAAGCGGTCTGCAACAGAAGGCGTGACGGCGCAGGCAAACCCTGCGCGAAGCTCAGCGGAGGAGGCGCACGAGCCACGCACGGGCCGGCCAATAGAGGCGCAAGAGCGCCGTCACGGACACGCCCCGTCTCACCCCGGCATCGTCACCGGCCCGAGCGCTGCATCCACGGCAACGGCGTGTTCCACCGGCGCCCCCTTGGCATGCACGGCCACGGTGCCGCGCCCTTGCTGCTTGGCCGTGTACATCGCGTGGTCGGCCTGCTGGAGCAGTCCGGTGGCCGTGCTGCCCGGGCTGGCCAGCGCGATGCCCACGCTGCAGGACAGGCCCGAGGACGGCCTCGCGCCCGCGACGGCGTGAAGCACCTTTTCCGCCAGGGCGCGGGCCGGCGCCTCCTCGCCGATGCCGTCGGCCAGCAGCACGAACTCGTCGCCGCCCAGCCGCGCCAGCACGTCGTTGCCGCGCACGCAGTCGCGCAGCCGGGCGGCCACCGACACCAGCGCCTCGTCGCCGGCCTGGTGGCCCTGCGTGTCGTTGAGCTGCTTGAAGCCATCCAGGTCCAGGAACAGCAGCGCGGCGGGCACACCATGGCGGTCCAGGCGGTGCAGGGCCTGGATCAACGCGTCCATGAAGGCCCGCCGGTTGAGCAGCCCGGTGAGCGCGTCCTGGCGTGCCAGCGCCTGCAGCGCCGACTCCAGGCGCTTGCGCTCGGTGATGTCACGCATGAAGCCGGTGAACTCCCAGCTGCCCGCGACATGCGTGCCGCTCCAGCTCAGCTCGATCGTCATCTCGCGGCCGTCCCGGTGCACGGCCTGCAGCTCCAGGCGGCTGGGCCTGACGCCATGGCCGCACTCGCGGAAGCAGCTCAGGCCGTCGTCGTGGCAGTCGCACAGCGGCTGCGCAAAGATCAGCGCGGCCATGGAGCGGCCCACGGCTTCCTGGGCGCTCCACCCGAACAGCTGCTCCGCGGCGGGGTTCCACTCCATCACCACGCCCTGCGCGTCCATCGACACGATGGCGTCGTGGGCGAACTCCAGCATCGCCCGCAGCCGCGCCTCGCTGGCGTGCAGCCGTCTCGCCATCTGCATGCGCAGGTCGAAGGCGACCTGGCGGCCCAGCGCGCCGCCCAGGCTGGCGCCCAGCAGTTCCAGCGTCTGGATGTCGTCCTCGTCGAAGCCCAGCGGCTGCCGCGCCATCACCTTCAGCACCCCGACTGCTTCGCCGCGGCAGTACAGCGGCGTGCACACCATGGAGCGGATGCCGATGCTGCGGCAGGCGTCGCGGTTGACGCGCAAGTCGTCGTCGGTGTCCTGGCTGTAGAGGATCTCCCCGCGCTCCACGCACAAGCCCGAGAGGCTGCTCTTGCGCTGGAGCCGCAACCCGAGATGGCGCGCCAGCGCCGGGCTGGCGCAGCGGTAGACCATCTCCTCGCCCTCGACCAGCTCCACCACCGCGCCGGCCGCGCCGGTAAGGGCCTGCAGGCTGTCCACCACCTGCTGCATGAAGGCGTCGAGGTCCAGGTGCGCATTCGTCAATTGCGCCTGCACCTGGATGATGCTGCGCAGTCGTTCGAGTTGGGGCGTTGCGGAGGCCATTGAGGGCGGAAGCTGGCTTTTCTTGGTGAGGCCCGCCTCGAAAGTGCGAAATGGCGGGCAAACGAAGTAGAAGTATTTCGGCAGTTTGTGAGATTGATTTAGCTCATGGCGAGCGCTTGCGGCCAAATGGGTCCGCCAAGTCGTACGAAAGTTTTTGGACAGTCAGGCTGGCGTCGAAAATTTTTACACGCCCTGTGATTTTGAGTCGAGAACATCAATCAAATCAATGAGTTGGATATTGGGTGTGGTTTTTGCTTGATCCATCGATGAAAAAAAAGAGGATGAGCCGGGCCAGGGAGGTCCGATGGCCGCCGCCAGTTTTCTGACCCGAAACTTACTCGGATTGGGCGCTGGCAGGCACCACAGCCCATATCGACTTCAAGAGCAGTAGTCCATGAGAACAAACCTTCCCGCAACTGGCCGCGCATACACCATTCCGGCCGGCGTGACCTTGATGTCCACCACGGACATCGACAGCCGCATCACGTACGCCAATTCGGCGTTCATCCAGGTCAGTGGATTCGACCGGAAGGAACTCATGGGACAGCCGCACAACCTGGTGCGCCATCCCGACATGCCGCCTGCAGCCTTTGCCGACATGTGGGCCACGCTCAAGGCGGGCTGCTCGTGGAGCGCGCTGGTGAAGAACCGGCGCAAGAACGGCGACCACTACTGGGTGCGCGCCAATGCCACGCCGATGCGCCGCAACGGCCAGGTGGTGGGCTACATGTCGGTGCGCACCGCGGCCGCGCCGCAGGAGATCCAGGAGGCCGAGGCGCTGTACGCCGCCATGCGCGAAGGCCGCGCGGGCAGCCGCCGCATCCATCGCGGGCTGGTGGTGCGCACGGGGCTGGCGCGCGTGCTGTCCACGTTTCAGCTGATGTCGCTGCGCGGCCGGCTGGCACTGGGCGCGGCGCTGGCGGGGGCCGCGCCGGGCGTCGCGCTGCTGGCCTCGGCCGCGTCTCCGCTGCAGGCCGCAGGCCTGGCGGGCCTGTGGCTGGGCAGCCTGGCGCTGGGCACCGCGCTGCTGTGGCGCCAAGTGGCCAGTCCGGTGCAGTCGATCCTGGCCGAGGCCAACCAGGTCGCCAGCGGCGAGGCTTCCAAGGCGCTGGCGCTGAACCGGGTGGACGACATCGGCCTGCTGGCGCGTGCGGTCAACCAGGCCGGGCTGAACCTGCGCGCGCTGGTGGACGACGTGGCCGAGCAGGTGAGCGGCGTGGCCACGGCCAGCCGTGAAATCGCCTCGGGCAGCGACGACCTGAGCGCGCGCACCGAGGAGACCGCGGCCAATCTGGAGCAGACGGCCGCCTCGATGGAAGAGATCACGCAGACCATCAAGCAGAACGCCACCACCTCGGCCGAGGCACGGAAGCTGGCGGAACAGGCTTCCGAGGTCGCGGCCCATGGCGGGCAGGCGATGCAACTGGTGGTGAACCAGATGGGCGGCATCCAGAGCCACAGCGCGCGCATCGCCGACATCATCGGCGTGATCGACAGCATCGCCTTCCAGACCAACATCCTGGCGCTCAACGCCGCGGTGGAGGCGGCGCGCGCTGGCGAGCAGGGGCGGGGCTTCGCGGTGGTGGCCGGAGAGGTGCGGTCGCTGGCAAAGCGCAGCGCCGAGGCCGCCAAGGAAATCAAGGCGCTGATCGAGGAATCGGCCCAGCGCGTGGGCGAGGGCGGCCGCCACGTGGAGCAGGCCGGCGTGACCATCCAGCGCATCATCGAGCAGGTGCGCCACGTGGCTGCGCTGGTGTCGGACATCACGATGGTGTCGGAGCAGCAGGGCAACGGCGTGGAGCAGGTGAACCAGGCCATTTCGCAGCTCGACAGCACCACGCAGCAGAACGCCGCCTTGGTGGAGCAGAGCGCCGCGGCGGCCTCGTCGCTGAACGCGCAGGCCGGGCGCCTGGCCGAGGCGATCAAGGTGTATCGCAGCGCGGTCTAAGGGAGGCCGCAGACAGGGCGCCGGCGCGTGCGTGCTGCGGGAGCCGGCGCCCCGCTCCTTGCGTCACATCAACCGATCTTCACCGGCACGAAGATCCTGCTGTCCCCGCGCTGGATCAGCAGCGCCACCGACTTGTCGGACTTGGACACCACCTCGCGCACCTGCTCGACGCTCCTGACCGGCGTGCCGTTGACGGCCACCAGCACGTCGCCGGGCTGCACGCCCGCACGCGCCGAGGGGCCGCTGGCGTTCTCCACCACCAGGCCGGCGTCCACGCCCGCGCCGCGGCGCTCCTGAGGCTGCAGCGGGCGCAGCGCCAGGCCCAGCTTGGCCTGCTGGCCCGGGGCGACGCTGTCGTCGGCCTGCGCCACCTTGGCCGAGCGCTCGGCCGCGTCGCCCAGCCTGGCGCTGAGCTCCTCGCGCTTGCCGTGGCGCCAGACCTCCAGCGTCACCTGCTCGCCGGGACTGGACTGGCCGATGAGCGCGGGCAGGTCGCCCGAAGAGACGATGGGCTGGCCATTGACCTTGCGGATCACGTCGCCCACCTGCAGCCCCGCCTTGGCGGCCGGGCCGCCGGCGTCCACGCTGGCCACCAGCGCGCCCTCGGGCTTGTCGAGCTTGAAGGAGTCGGCCAGCGTCTGGTTGACCTCCTGGATCGCCACGCCCAGCCGCGCATGGCTGGCCTTGCCCGTGGCCACGATCTGGTCCTTGACCTTGGTCGCCAGCTCGATGGGGATCGCGAAGGACAGCCCCATGTAGCCGCCGGAGCGGCTGTAGATCTGCGAGTTGATGCCCACCACCTCGCCGCGCGCGTTGAACAGCGGGCCGCCGGAGTTGCCGGGGTTGATGGCCACGTCGGTCTGCAGGAAAGGCACGTAGCCGTCATCGGGCAGCGAGCGGCCCTTGGCGCTGACCACGCCCACGGTGACGCTGTTCTCGAAGCCGAAGGGCGAGCCGATGGCCGCCACCCACTCGCCCGGGCGCAGGTCGCGCGTGCTGCCCAGCGGCACGGTGGGCAGGCCCTTGGCGTCGATCTTGATCACGGCCACGTCGGTCTTGGGGTCCTCGCCCAGCACCTTGGCCTGGAACTCGCGCCGGTCGGTGAGCTTGACCGTCACCTCCTTGGCGCCGTGCACGACGTGGGCGTTGGTCAGGATGATGCCGTCGGCGCTGATGATGAAGCCCGAGCCCTGGCCGCGCACGGGCTGCTGCTGCCCGCCGCGCGGGCCGGGAACGGCGAAGCCCGGCGGGCCGAAGCGGCGGAAGAACTCGAAGAACGGGTCGTTGGGGCTCATGCCCGGGGGCGCGCCGCGCGGCGTGGCCTGGTCCTCGTCCTCACCGTTGTCGCCGCCGTCGTTGCTCACCGCGCGCATGCCGCTGACGGCGATGTTGACCACCGCCGGGCCGTGGCGTTCGGTGATCTGCGAGAAGTCGGGTGCGCCCGCAACGGCTGCCAGGGGGGCGGTGGCCGTGGCGGTGGCCGCGGGCGGGATGGCCGCGCCGGCGTGGTGGCTGCTGACGAAGGTAGCGCCGGCGCCGCCGATCACGCCGGCCGCCAGCAGGGCCAGGGTCAGCCGGGCAGGGGACATCGACAGGGTGCTCATGGATGGACCTCCTTGGCGAGAGTTGTCGTTGGGCATGCAGGCAATGTGCAGTCGGCCACTTAGGCCGTACTTAAAAAACTGGCCAGGGCGGGGCGCTTTTGTGC
>JAEYPG010000365.1 GCA_023410975.1 Pseudomonadota bacterium | reverse complement strand
GCCGGTGGAGGCACGGACGGCGCCGCCATCGCCTCCGGCCGTACAGCGGGCCGAGCCGGCCGCGCCTAACGTGGCGCCGGCTTCGACGCCGCGCGACGAGCGCCCGATCGCGTCCCCCGCGGTGCGCCGCCGCGCCTGGGAGCTCGGCATCGAGTTGAAGGACGTGCAGCCGAGCGGCACCGCCGGCCGCATCGTCCACGCCGACCTCGATGCGCATGTCGCGCGTCACGGTCACCGGCCGCCACTGACACCGGCCGCGGTGCCGCACGGCGCCGCCACACCGTGCGAGGGCACCGAGGCGGTGCCGGTGAGCGGGCTGCGCCGGCGCATCGCGATGAAGATGCAGGAGGCAAAGCGGCGCATTCCGCACTTCAGCTACGTCGAGGAGGTCGATGTCACGGAGGTCGAGGCGCTGCGCGTGACGCTGAACACGAAACGGGAGCACGAGCGGCCGCGGCTGACGCTGCTCGCATTCATCGCGCGCGCGATCGTGCTTGCCTGCGCCGAGTTCCCGCAGCTGAACGCGCGCTTCGACGACGAGGCCGGCGTCGTCACGCGCTACGGCGCGGTGCACCTCGGCGTGGCGACGCAGACCGCGCACGGCCTGATGGTGCCGGTGCTGCGCCACGCCGAGGCGCTCGACCTGTGGGCGATCGCCCGAGAGGTCACGCGCCTGGCCGAAGCGTCGCGCGACGGGCACGTGACACGGGACGAGCTCACCGGCTCGACCATCACGCTGACCAGCCTCGGTGCGCTCGGCGGCATCGCGTCCACGCCGATCATCAACCACCCGGAGGTCGCGATCGTGGGCGTCAACCGCATCGTCGAGCGGCCGGCGCTGCGCGGCGGCCTCGTCGTGCCGCGGCTGGCGATGAACCTGTCGTCCTCCTTCGACCACCGCGTCATCGACGGCGCCGACGCGGCGCGCTTCGTGCAGGCAGTCCGCGGCTTCCTGGAGCAGCCGGCGACGCTGTTCGTCGGCTGACGCGGACGGCGGCTGAATGACCTGCACAACCTGGCGCGCCGGCGCCGATGGTGGTGACGACTGACCGAAGAAGGAGTACAGCAGCGCCAGCGGCTCCTCGCAGCCTTCACCAGAGGCGCAATCATGAAGAACGCTTTGTCCAACCAGGATGAACAGCAGCGCCTGGAGCGCGCGTTGCGCACGCTCAGCGGTTGCAACCGGGCCTTGTTGCGGGCCACGGAAGAGGCGGCGCTGTTGCAGGAGATCTGCCGCGTGGTGGTCGAGGAGGCCGGCTACTGCCTGGCGCGCATAGGCCGTGCCGAGCACGACGAGGAGCGGACGGTCACGACGCTGGCGCATTCCGGGCGCGGCGATGCCGCCGACGCCGCAGCGATGTGGTGGAGCGACAGCGAGCGCGGCCGCAGCGCCACCGGCACGGCCATCCGAACCGGCGCCGAGTGCCTGTTCAACGACGTGCAGTCGGAAGCCTATCCCCCCATGTGGCGCGACTTCGCGCGCCGCCGCGGCCTCGGCTCGGTGCTGGCGCTGCCGCTGTACATCGGGGGCGGGCTGTTCGGGGCCCTGAGCATCGGGGCGCCCGAGGCCGACGCGTTCGGCCATCGGGAGCTGCAGGTGCTGCGCGAGGTGGCGGACGACGTTGCCTTCGGCCTGGAGTTCCTGCGGCTGCGCCAGCGGCGCGAGCAGGCCGAGGCCGAGGTGCTGCGCCTGAACCGGGCGCTGCGCATCCGTGCAGCCATCAACCATGCGCTGACCCAGGCGCAGGAAGAGGCCGTGCTGCTGCAGGAGGTCTGCCGCGTGGCCGTGGAGGAGTGCGGCTACCGGCTGGCCTGGGTGGGCTACATCGAGCCCGACGAGGCCCGGACCATGCGCCCCATGGCGCACGCCGGCTTCGAGGACGGCTTTCTGACGCTGCGGCGCAGCCTGGCCGCCTCGAAGATCGGCCGCACCATGGCGGCGTGCCTGGATGCGCAGCGGCCCATGGTCATGCACGACGTCGCCAACAACCCTGCGTACCCGTTTCGAGAAGAGGCGCGCCGGCGCGGGTACGGCTCGGTGGTGACGCTGCCCTTGCGGGTCGACGGCGAGCTGGTGGGGTCGGTGCAGATCCTGGCGGCGGAGACCGACGGCTTCGACGAGCAGGAGGTGCAGCTGCTCACCGCCACGGTTGCCGATCTCGGTTACGGGCTGGGTGCGCTGCGCCAGCGCCTCAAGGCCGCGGCGGCCGAGGAAACCATCCGGCGCATGGCGTACTTCGACGGCGTGACCGGGTTGCCCAACCGGGTGCGCCTGTGCCAGTTGCTCGGCAGCGCCATCGACGTGGCCCGCGCCGGGCGCTGGCCGCTGGCGCTGGTGCGCATCGGCATGGCGCATCTGCAGGAGCTCAACGCGACGCTGGGCAGCTCGGAAGTCGACAAGCTGATGGAGGCTGTGGCCAACCGGCTGCAGCAGGCGGTCGGCGACGCCGGCACGCTGGGCCGCCTGGCCGACGCCGAGTTCGCGGTGCTCATGCCACGTTCGGGCGCGGAGCAGGCCATGGGGCTGGCGCAGCGGCTTCTGGCCGCGCTCGACGAGCCGGTCGATGTCTCGGGCGTGCTGCTCGACGCGCGGTCGAATGCGGGCGTCAGCATGTTCCCGGGGCATGCGGCGGACTCCGAGGCGCTGCTGCGCCGCGCCGGCATCGCGCTGGCGCAGGCGCGCGCCATGGGCATCCCGGTGGTGCTGTTCAAGAGCGGCTTCGACCGCGACTGCGCACAGCGTCTGGCGCTCATGGGCGACCTGCGCAAGGCCATCGAGCACGACGAGCTGATGCTGTACTGCCAGCCCAAGCTCAAGATCGCTTCCGCGCAGGTCTGCGGCGCCGAGGCACTCGTGCGCTGGCAGCATGACCGCCTGGGCCAGGTGAATCCGGGCGAATTCATCGCGCTGGCCGAGCAGACCGGGCTGATCACGCGGCTGACCTACTGGATGCTGGAAGCGGCCCTGCAGCACAGCTACGCCTGGCGCGAGCAGGGCCGGGCGCTGCCCCTGTCGGTGAACCTCTCGGCGCGCGACCTGCACGACCCCAAGCTGCTCGGACGCATCGAGGGAGCGCTGGCGACCTGGGGCGCCGAGCCCGACTGGATCGAGTTCGAGCTCACCGAAAGCGCGCTGATGCTCGATCCGGTGGCGGCACTGGAGAAGCTGCAGCAGCTCAAGCGGCTGGACCTGCGCATCGCCATCGACGACTACGGCACCGGCTACTCCTCGCTGTCGTACCTGCAGCGCCTGCCGGTGGATGCGCTCAAGATCGACCAGACCTTCATCCGGGGCATGCGGCGCGACAGCGACTCGGCGGCCATCGTGCACTCCACGATCGACCTGGCGCACAGCCTGCGCCTGCTGGTCATCGCCGAGGGCGTGGAGGACGACGAGACCTTCAGCCATCTCGCGGCCATGGCCTGCGACCAGGCGCAGGGCTACTGCATCAGCCGCCCGCTGCCGGCCGACGAGTTCCAGGGCTGGTACATGGGCCGGGCTTGATCCTGCACCGGCCCGGGCCCGAGCCTCAGCCCTTCACCACTTCCGACGCCAACTGCCGCAGCCGCGCCGCCACGAAGCGCGCTGCCCGGGACAGCGGCCGGTGCGTGCTCAGGCTCAGCGCGATGGTGCGCGGGATCTCCGGCCCCACCACCCGGCTCGCGCCGAGCGTGCCCGCCTTCAGCTCCTCACCGAGGGCCATGAGCGGCAGTA
Organism: Pseudomonadota bacterium; assembly: GCA_023410975.1. Taxonomy (GTDB): domain Bacteria; phylum Pseudomonadota; class Gammaproteobacteria; order Burkholderiales; family Burkholderiaceae_C; genus Azohydromonas. The sequence goes on along the minus strand of JAEYPG010000365.1, from coordinate 3,664 downwards.
GCGTGAAGGCGTGGCCGCTCATGGCCACGTCCTTCATGGCGGAGGCGGTGTCCACCTCCATCACGATTTCCAGCGCCACGCCGTGCCGGTGCGAGAGCTGCTCCAGCACGCCGCGCAGGCCGTTGGGCATGGCGGGCAGCACCAGCGGCAGGCCGGCCAGCGCAGCGAAGTCCACGGTCGGGCCGGACAGGGCCGCATGGCCGGGCCGGCCGGCCAGGAAGGTCTGCACCATGGCCAGCACCTCCTCGCCGCGCTGGGCTGCGGCGCCGTAGCGGTTCACCACCATCATGTCCAGCAGCCCCGACGCCAGCGCTTCGTCGAGGTGGCCGCTGAAGCCCTCGGTGACGTGCAGGCGCACGCCCGGCGCCTGCGTGCGGATGTCGGCGATCAGGCGCGGCAGCAGCGGCCGCGACATCGAGGGCAGCACACCCACGTGCACCGTGCCGGTCAGCGCGCCTGCGCTCTCGTGCGCCACGCTCTCCAGGCGCTGCACCTGGTCCAGCACCCGCTTGGCCTCGCCCAGCATGCGGCGGCCGAAGTCCGACAGCGCCATCCCGCGCCCCGTGCGCTCGAACAGGCGGTCACCCCACTCGGCCTCCAGCAGCGCCACCTGGCGGCTCACCAGCGAGGGCGCCATGTCCAGCGTCGTGGCCGCGCGCGAGAGCGAGCCCAGCTCGGCCACCAGCACGAAGGTCTGCAGCTGCTTCAGGTTCATGGTTTCACTTTAGTCGAAACCTGAAATCAGTCATTTCCACTTTCTCGCAAGCATCCGGCTGCCTACGCTGTGGGCATACCGATTCGAAAGGAGACAACCCATGAAGCTCTTGATCCCGTTCGTGGCCCTGGCCGCGCTGGCGCCGCAGGCCCACGCCCAGGCCTATCCCCGGCAGCCGGTGGCGCTGGTGGTGCCCTTCCCGGCGGGCGGCCCGACCGACGCCATGGCGCGCCTGCTGGCGCAGAAGCTGGGCGAGCGCCTGGGCCAGCAGGTGGTGGTGGACAACCGCGGCGGCGCGGGCGGCACCCTGGCTGCGGAAGCAGTGGCGCGGGCCAGGCCGGACGGCCACACGCTGTTCTTCGGCACCACCGGCACGCTGGCCATCAACCCGAGCCTGTACCCGAAGCTGCGCTACGACCCGGTGAAGGACTTCGCGCCGGTCAGCCTGATGGCGACCACGATGAACGTGCTGGTGGTCCATCCCGGCGTGCCGGCGCAGAGCCTGGGCGAGCTGGTCAAGCTGGCGCAGGCCAAGCCTGGCGACATGACCTACCCCTCGGCGGGCAACGGCAGCTCCAACCACCTGTCGGGCGAGCTGTTCAAGGCCCGCGCCGGCATCCAGCTCGCGCACGTGCCCTACAAGGGCTCGGCGCCGGCGCTGGTGGACCTGTTTGGCGGGCGGGTATCGATGATGTTCGACACCGTGGCGCAGCAGGCGCCGCACATCGGCGCCGGCAAGGTGCGCGCGCTGGCCGTGACCGGCCCGAAGCGCTCGCCGCTGCTGCCCGGGGTGCCGACCGCGCAAGAGGCCGGGCTCAAGGACTTCGACGTGACGATCTGGTTCGGCGTGCTGGCGCCGGCCGCCACGCCGGCACCGGTGGTGGAGCGCCTGAACCGCGAGATCGTGGCCGTGATGTCCACGGGCGAGATGAAGCAGCGCATGCAGGCCGAGGGCGCCGAGGCCCGCCCCACCACCCCCGCCGAGTTCGCCGCCCTGATCCGGCACGACATCGCCCAATGGGCCCCGGTGGTCAAGGCCTCCGGCGCCACCCTCGAATGACTGCTCCCGACGCCATGAACACCCTTGATTCCCGCCTCGCGCGTGCCTTCGCGCCGCGCTCCGTCGCCGTCGTCGGCGCCACCGAGGACCGCAACAAGGTCGGCGGCCGTCCGTTGCACTACCTGCAGCGCTTCGGCTTCGCCGGCGCCATTTACCCGATCAACCCGCGGCGCGACAGCGTGCAGGGCCTCGCCGCCTGGCCTTCGCTGGCGGCGCTGCCCGAAGCGCCCGACGTCGCCGTCGTGGCCGTGGGCCAGGAGCAGGTGCCCGAGGTGATCCGCCAGTGCGCGGCCCGTGGCGTGGGCAGCGCCGTCGTCATGAGCTCCGGCTTCGGCGAGACCGGCGCCGAAGGCGCGGCGCGGCAGCGCGCGCTGGTGGAGGAGGCGCGGCGGCTGGGCGTGCGCCTGATCGGGCCCAACGCCCAGGGCATCGCCAATTTCGGCAGCGGCGCGGTGCTGAACTTCAGCACCATGTTCATGGAGGTGGCGCCGCAGGACGGGCCGGTGGCCATCGTCAGCCAGAGCGGCGCGGCCAGCGTCATGCCCTACGCCCTGCTGCGCGAGCGCGGCATCGGCGTGCGCTACCTGGTGGCCTCGGGCAACGACGCCGACGCCTCGGTGGGCGAGCTGGCCCTCGCGGCGGCGGCGGACCCGGACATCCGCGTCGTGCTGCTCTACATCGAGTCGCTGTCCGACCCTGCGACGCTGGCCGAGGTGGCGCGCCTGGCCAACGCGCGCGGCGCCGCGGTCGTGGCGCTCAAGTCCGGCCGCAGCGCGCGCGGCGCCCAGGCCGCGGCCTCGCACACCGGCGCGCTCGTGCATGACGACGTGGTGGTCGATGCCTTCCTGGAGCGCCACGGCATCTGGCGTGCGCCGGACGTTCACGGCCTGGTCAATGCCGTCGAGCTGGTCCTGGCCGCCGGCCTGCGCCCGGCCGAGCGGCTGGTGGTCATGAGCCACAGCGGGGCCGTGGGTGTGCTCAGCGCCGACACCGCCGAGCAGCTGAAGCTGCCGCTGGCCGAGCTGTGCCTGGCGACGCTGCAGGCGCTGGCGCGGGTCATGCCCGGCTTCGCCACCGCCGGCAACCCGGTGGACCTGACGGCCTCGCTGCTCACCGACGGCGGCATGTTCGCCGCGACGCTGGAGGCGCTGGCGGCCGACCCGCAGGCGGACCTGTTCCTCATCGGCGTGCCCGTGGCGGGCGAGGGCTACGACGTCGAAGGCATGGCGCGCGACACCGCGCGCTTCATGGCCGCCCACGGCAAGCCGACCGCCGTCTCGGCCCCGCAGGCCTCGGTGCGCGATGCCTTCAGGCGCGTCGGCGTCCCGGTGTTCGGGCACGAGACCGACGCCCTGGCCGCGCTGCACCAGCTCAGCCGCCACGCCAAGCTGCAGCAGCAGGCGCTGCGCCGCTCGGCTGCCGTGGAGGCGCTGCCGCCGCTGCCGGACCTGCAGGCCCTCGCCCCGCGCTCCGGTCCCGCCACGCTCAGTGAGGCGGACAGCCTGGCCGTGCTACGCCACGCCGGCATCCCGCTTGCGCCGCACCGCCTGTGCCGCACGGCGCAGGAGGCCGTCGCTGCCTGGCGCGAGCTGGGCCCCGAGGTGGTGCTGAAAGCCTGCTCGGCCCACATCCCGCACAAGTCCGAGCACGGGCTGGTGTTCCTGGGCCTGGACAGTGAACGCGCGGTGGCCGAGGCCTTAGAGCACTGCGTGGCCCGCGTGCGCGCGCTGGCGTTGCCGCTGGAGGGCGTGATCGTGGCCCGGCGCGTGCGCGGCCGGCGCGAGTTCGCCCTCGGCGTGCGCCAGGACCCGGCCTTCGGCGCGGTGGTCATGGTCAGCGACGGCGGCAAGTACGTGGAGGCGCTGCGCGACTTCGCGGTGCTGCTGCAC
>JAEYPG010000292.1 GCA_023410975.1 Pseudomonadota bacterium | reverse complement strand
CGGAAAACCTCTTCTTCCAGCCCATCTTCGACCTGGAGAGCGCCCGCCTGGCCTTCGGCCGCGTCGCGCTGCTCGGCGACGCCGCCTTCGTGGCCCGGCCGCATTGCGGCATGGGCGTGACCAAGGCCGCCAGCGACGCTGTAGTGCTGGCCAGGGCGTTGCAGGCCCATGCCGACGTGGCCGCCGGCGTGCAGGCCTACAGCAACGAGCGCGTGCCCATCGGCGCGGCCGTCGTGCAGCACGCCCGCCACCTCGGCGCCTACATGCAGGCGCAACTGCGCGACGAAGGCGAGCGCCAGATGGCCGAGCGCTATCGCATCCCCGAGGCCGTGATGCGGGAAACCGCCGTTGCCCGCGCCTTCAGCTGAACCCCGCCATCGACAGCTACCAGGAGAGAGTTCATGGAACACACCACTGCCCTTCCAGGGCCCTGGCCCCAGGCCGCGGCCGACGCCACTTGCGAGGAGCTGGGACGGGACCCGCGATTTCAGACGCTGCTGAGCAGCCGCCGGCGCTTCACCTGGGGACTGACCGCGCTGATGCTGGTTGTCTACTTCGGCTACATCCTCACGCTGGCCTACCGCCCCGACCTGCTAGGCGCGCGGCTCGTTGCATCGCAGCCCATGACGGTGGGCATCCCGATCGGATTCGGCATGTTCGCCTTCACCTTCGCGCTGGTTGCGGTCTACGTGTACCGCGCCAACTCGGTGTACGACGCCATGATCCGCGACCTTCGCCAAGGAGCTGGCCAATGAAACCCACCGCCCTGACACTCTGTGGCCTGCTCCTGTTGCCGCTGCCCGTGCTGGCCTCCGGCTCGGCGGTGGGACAAGGCCTCAACCTCACGGCCATCGGCATGTTCGCCGTGTTCGTGCTGGCCACCCTGCTCATCACCCGCTGGGCGGCTCGCCACAATCACAGCGTGGAGGACCACTACGCAGCCGGCGGCAAGATCACGGCAATGCAGAACGGCTGGGCGATCGCGGGCGACTACATGTCGGCCGCATCGCTGCTGGGCATCTCGGCGCTGGTGTTCACCAGCGGCTACGACGGCCTGATCTACTCGATCGGCTTTCTGGCCAGCTGGCCCATCATCCTGTTCCTGATCGCCGAGCCGCTGCGCAACCTGGGCCGCTACACGCTGGCCGACGTGGTGTCCTACCGGCTCCAACGCAAGCCCATCCGGACCTTCTCGGCGTCGAGTTCCATCGTGATCGTGCTGCTGTACCTGGTGTCGCAGATGGTGGGCGCGGGCAAGCTGGTGGAGCTGCTGTTCGGCCTGAGCTACACCACGGCCGTGGTGCTGGTGGGCGTGCTGATGATGGTCTACGTCTTCTTCGGCGGCATGCTGGCAACGACCTGGATCCAGATCATCAAGGCCGCGCTGCTGCTCACGGGCTCCGTGTTCATGGCGTACATGGTGATGCAGCGATTCGGTTTCAGCCTCAACGCCCTGTTCAGCGAGGCGGTGGCAACGCACAAGCTGCATGAAGTCATCATGCGTCCGGGTGGCCTGGTCTCCGACCCCGTGTCGGCGGTATCGCTGGGAATGGCGCTGATCTTCGGTACGGCGGGCCTGCCGCACATCCTCATGCGCTTCTTCACCGTGGGCAACGTGCAGGCCGCACGCAAGAGCATCCTGTACGCCACCGGCATCGTGGGCTTCAGCTATGCGCTGATCATCATCATCGGCTTCGGCACCATCGCCCTGGTCGCCAGCGATCCGCACTACCAGACCGGTCAGGGTGCCATCATCGGTGGCGTCAACATGGTCGCGGTGCACCTTGCCCATGCAGTGGGAGGCAACATCTTCCTCGGCTTCATCTGTGCCGTGGCCTTCTCCACCATCCTGGCCGTCGTGGCCGGGCTGACGCTCGCCGGGTCTTCCGCCGTGTCGCACGACCTCTACGTCAACGTGTTGCGCCGTGGCACGGCCACGGAGCGCGAGGAGCTCTGGGTTTCCAGGGCCGCGACGGTAGGGCTGGGCGTGCTGGCAATCATCCTGGGCATCCTGTTCGAACACCAGACCATTGCCTTCATCGTGAGCCTGACCTTCTCCATCGCGGCAAGCTCCAACTTCCCCGTCCTCGCGCTGTCCATCTACTGGCGCGGGCTGACGACGCGCGGCGCCGTGATCGGTGGAAGCCTGGGGCTCGTGAGCGCCGTGGCGCTGACCATCCTGAGTCCGACGGTATGGGTCAAGGTCCTCGGCCACGCGGCGCCGATCTACCCTTACGAGTACCCGGCGCTCTTCTCGATGCTGGTCGCATTTGCCGGGATCTACCTGTTCTCGGTGACGGACAAGTCGCAGCGCGCCAGGGATGAGCAGCGGGCCTACGCCGACCAACTCGTGGTGAGCGAGCTGGGCATGAGGGCAGCAGCGGCGACCCACGGCGCCTGACCCTCGCCCGAGACAACGCCCCCGGGTGTCTTGAAGCCACCTGGGGGCGTAGCCCTTCGCAGGGATTTCTCTGGTTCCCAGGCACGGCCCGGCGAGCCAAGTCACCGCCACCGAAACTACAATTTATCGACTGACCGGTAGAGTACGGCCCCGGGATGCCTCGTGGTGTCCACGGGAACGTTGGGAATCCAGTGGAGAGTGTGCGATGGCTACAAAAACGGATACGCAACCCCGCCCCAGGCAGCGCCTGCAACCGCAGGAGCGCGAGCAGCAGATCGTCGCCAAGGCCATCGAGCATTTCACGCGCTACGGCTTCGCCGGCAGTACGCGGGAGCTCGCAAAGGAACTGGGTGTGACCCAGCCCTTGCTTTATCGATACTTCGAAAGCAAGGAAGCGCTTATCGACAGGGTCTACAGCGAGGTGTTCAAGTGGCGGCGCGAGTGGGAGAAGCTTATCGCCGACCGCAGTGTGGGACTGGCCGAGCGCCTGTACGCCTTCTACCTGGACTACGCGTCGGTCATCCTGCGCGAGGAGTGGATCCGGATCTTCATTTTCTCGGGTCTCACGCGCGAGGGAATCAACGTCAAGTACCTTGACAAGCTGCGCAGCCGGATCTTCCTCCCGGTACTGGCCGAGGTACGGGCAGAGTTCAACATTGACGAGCCCTGCAGCGAGGCGGAGCAGGAAGCCGAGATCGAGATGATCTGGAGCCTGCACGCAGCCATCTTCTACCTCGGCGTGCGCAAGTGGGTGTACGGCTTGCCCGTGCCGGAGGATCTCCAGGCCGCCATCGAGCAGAAGGTCGACATGTTCCTGCACGGAGCACCGGCGGCCATGCGCAAGCTGCGCCAGGCTCGCGCCACGGCGAGTCCTGTCGCAGGCAAGCCCACAAGCCATAGGAAGACCAGCCACGCGCGGTGAAGAAGTCGGCTTTCGGCAAGAGATGACGGTCAAGGCTTGAAAGGGAACGCTGTAGTTGCAACTGCAACCTATTTCACATGGTTTTCATCTCCGCATCGAAGCTTCCCGGTCCTGCACTACGTCGGTGAGCGCCTGTCGTGCGTGGATTCGGTCAATGCGCCGCTGGACCACATGGCTGCACGCAAGCTGCTCGACACCGGCATCAGCCCGGCCCCGGCGCTGGCCTGCGATCCGGCAAGAGCCCTGAAGGCTTCCTTTAGCGCGCAGGGGAAGGACGAGCAGTTCCATGATCGAACCTAGGCTCGCCGATTCCTCGTCGCAGCCCTGCCCGTCCCCGCCTCAGCGTCCGTCCTGCGCCACCGTCCGGAAGCCCACGTGCACCGAGCCCAGATCCAGTTCCTGAGGGTGCCGCGCCGAGGCCCGGTAGCGCACGCAGAAGTCGGTGGCGCACAGGAACGAGCCACCCTTGATGAGGCCTTGTGCAGCAGCCGGGCGACGACGCGAGGGGTTGGCGTGCGTCGCCGCACCGGTGCCGTGGACCTGGTGGCTGCCGTGCCATGCATCCGACGTCCACTCCCACACGTTGCCGATCATGTCGTGCAGGCCAAAGCCGTTGGCCGCATAGCAGCCCACCGGCGCACGTCCGATGTGGCCGTCTTCCTGGGTGTCGAGGTAGGGAAACTGGCCCTGCCAGAAGTTGGCGCTGGGCCTGCCCTGCACATCGCGCGGGCCGCGCTCGATTCGCTCGCCGTGGCCGTCGGCCTTGGCGGCGTACTCCCACTGCGCCTCCGTGGGCAGGCTGCGGCCCAGCCAGCGCGCATAGGCCTCGGCATCCGCGCGCGCAACCTGTACCACCGGCTGGGCCTCCCGCCCGCGCAAGTCGCTGCCCGGGCCCTCGGGATGGCGCCAGTCGGCGCCCCGCACCTCGTGCCACCAACTGCCGTAGCGCACCTCTGCACCGTCTGGTGAGGGTGCCTCGAACACGACGCCACTGCCGCGGCGCTCGGCTTCGGTGACGTGGCCCGTGGCCTGCACGAAAGCGGCGAACTGCGCATTCGTGACCTCGGTGCGGTCGATCCAGAACGGGGCCACGGCGGCCTCGCGGGCCGGCCGCTCCTCGGCATAGCCGTCCTGGGCGCCGAAAGTGAAGTCGCCGCCGGCCAGACGCACCATGCCGGCGCGCGGATCGTGCCCCCAGTCCGGCGGCAGGCCGATGTAGCCGGCACAGGCCGCCTCGCTGCCAAGCGCCGCGGCCGGTGGTGCCGGCGGCGGGCGCAGGCCATACGCCGCACCGGCCAGCACGGCCGTACCGGACAGCAGCGCGGCGCCCTTGGCAAGCGCCGTGGCCTTCATGGCGCCGGCGCACGGTTGCGCGCCCCGGGGGTGTTCACGACGCCCACACGCGCCGCGTACTCGTCGTAGTCCTGCATCAGCTGCTTGGCGACGCCGGGCCGGCTGGCAAACAGGTCGTTGGTCTCGGCACGGTCGTTGCGCAAGTCGTAGAGCGACCATTGGTTGTCGCCGAAGGGCGCCTGCACCGACGTCAGCTTCCAGTTGCCGCGGATGACGTAGCGCCCGGTGAAGAGCTCGTCCGCCAGCACCCGGCTGCCGGTCGCATCCGATGCATCGGGGCTTTTCAGTTGCGCCAGCATCGACACGCCCGTGATGGGGTGTACTGGCGCGCCCTTGTAGCTCGCACCCGGGTTCGCAACGCCAGCCGCCTCCAGGAAGGTGGGCAGCAGGTCGCTGACGTGGGTGAGCTCGCCGGATGCCGCCATGGCCTTGGTCTGCCCGGGCAGGCGCACGATCATCGGTGAGCTCACGCCGCCCTCGGTGGCGAAGCCTTTCCACAGCCGGAAGGGCGTGGCGCTCACCTCGGCCCAGCGCTCGCCATAGGTGACGTTGGACAGCGGCCGCCCGATGTTGGCCAGCGAGTTGTCGGTGTTGGCGTTGTCGGCGAACTGGCTGGGCGCACCTTCCGAGCCGTTGTCGGAGGCAAAGACGATGAGCGTGTTGTCGTACGCGCCGATGTCCTTGAGGTGCTGGATCAGGCGGCCGATGTTGCGGTCCAGGTTCTCCACCATCGCCGCATAGACCTCCATCTTGCGCGCTTCCTTGGCTCGCTGTTCGGCCGTCAGGTCAGCCCAGCCGGGTCGGCCAATGACGCCGCCGAGCCCGGGATTGGGGTTGAAGTCCTTGGGGATCACTCCCAGCGCCTTCTGCTTGTCCAGGCGGCGAGCACGGACCGCCTCGTATCCCTCGTCGTACCGGCCCTTGTATTTCGCGATGTCGGCATCGGGCGCCTGCAGCGGCCAGTGCGGCGCGGTGTACGCGGCGTAGGCAAAGAAGGGCTTGCCGTCGGCCTTGTTGGCGTCGATGTAGGCGATGAGCTTGTCGGTGTAGGCGGTGGTTGAGTAGAAGTCGGCAGGCAGGGTTGCGGGCTTGTCGTCCTCCAGGTAGGAAGACCCCAGGTCGGCGGTGATGGGCTTGCTGCTGACCGGCGCGAAGTGCGAGCCCGCGCCCTGCAGCAGCACGAAGGAGCGCTCGAAGCCCTTGGCGTTGGGAAACGAGGCCGCGCGGTACACCCAGGGGGTGCCGCCACCGGCCAGCGGTGCGCTGCTGGGCTGGGTGGCCAAGTGCCACTTGCCGGCCATGTAGGTGTGATAGCCGGCGTCGCGCAGCACCTGCGGCATCGACAGCACGCGGTCGTTGAGATAGCCCTCGTAACCATCGGGCGGGTTGTTCCATCCGTAGGCATTGCCCGACCCATAGGGAGCCACGTTGTTGAGGGTCAGCGATGCCACGGTCTCGGCCATGCTGCCCAGGCCGGCAAGGTGATGGTCCGTGCCGGACATCAGCATCGAGCGCGTGGGCGAACAGGTGGAGCCGGTGTGGTAGTTGGTGAGCAAGCGCCCCGAAGCGGCCAGCGCATCGAGGTGGGGCGTGCTGATCTCGCCGCCGAAGGCGCCGATGTCCGAGTAGCCCATGTCGTCGGCCAGGATCATCAGGATGTTGGGCCGTGTCGCCGCCTGCTGGCCCCTGCTGGCCTCGGTGCTGCCGCCGGCGCCGCCACCGCAACCCGTGATGCCGGCGCCCAAGGCGCACTCCAGCATCAGCGAGGCTGAAAATTTCCTGTACATGCTTGTCTCCGGTGTAGTCATGAATGCGCGGCCATGATTCAGAACACCCGGCAGGCCGGCCATTGGCCCTTGGTACAGTTGCCGCGGCCGCGCTGCGTCCCTATACCGATGGCCTTGTTGTCCGCCAATCCGCCCGAGGGCCCTCACGGTTCGATGCCGCGCTCCTTGCGTTTTCTGATGCGATGGTTGCTGCTGGCCGGCGCCCTGGGCGCGTGGCAGCCGGCAGCCGCGACGGAGCCGGCCCGCGTGCTGCTGCTGATGAGCACGGGCAACACCACGCCCTGGTCCGTCCAGTTCGCCCAGGCGCTGCGCGGCGCGCTGCTGCGCGGCCACCCGCATGCCGAGCTCGACATCGAGATGATCTCCGGGCCGCGCCTGCCGCCCAGAGGCACGCCGGAACTGCCGCCCTGGCTGGCGCTCAAGTACGCCGGCCGCCGATACGACGTCGTGGTAGCCGGCACGGCGGAGCAGCTGCCGCTGGGGCTGGCGCTGCGCAGCCGGCTCTGGCCCGAAGCCACGTTGATCGCCCCCACGCTCGACGTCGCGCAGGCCGAGGCCTTGAAAGGCGTGCCACGGCTCACCGGCCTGGTGTCCGGCAACTTCGTGCGCCAGAACCTGTCGCTGGTGTTCCAGCTGCTGCCCGGCACCCGGCATGTCGGCGTGATCGCCACCAGTCTCGACAGTGATTCGATTCGGCCACGGTGGCGTTCCGAGCTGGTCCGCTGGCAGGAGCGCGCGAGCCTGATCGACCTCAGCGGCCTGGACACCGAGGAACTGCGCAAGCGCGTGCAACGGCTGCCGCCCGACACCGTGCTGTACTTCGCCGTGCCCGTGACCACGACGGGCACGGTGATGCTGCAGCGCGATCTCCTGCAGCAGGTGGCCGCAACGGCCCGTGCGCCGGTCCTCGTGGACGCCTCGCCGCTGCTGGACACCGGCGCCGTCGGCGGCTGGGTGATGTTGCCCGACGTGGTGGCGCGGGACGTGGCCTCGCAGCTGGACCGGCTGCTGGCCGGCACGCCCCCTGAACGCATCGGCATCGAGCCCCACACGCCGCCACGCCTGCAGCTGGACTGGCGCGCGCTGCAGCGCTGGGGCATTGCCGGGGAGCGGCTGCCCGCCGACAGTGAAGTGCTGTTCCAGCCACCGGGCCTTTGGCAGGCGTACCGCGGCACGGTGCTCGCAGTGGTCGCGGTACTGCTGGTGCAAAGTGCGTTGATCCTGGCCCTGGTGCTGGAACGGCGCCGCCGCCGCAGCGCCGAGTTGCGTGCCCATCGGCACTTGCGTGATCTGGCGCGGCTCAACCGCAGCGGGGCCATCAGCGCGCTGTCGGCCGCGCTGGCGCACGAGATCAACCAGCCGCTGGGCTCCATCCTGAGCAATGCCGAGACGGCCGAGTTGCTGCTCGAAGCGCCGCAGCCGCCGCGCGACGAGTTGCGCGAGCTCGTGAGCGCGATCCGCGAGGATGACCTTCGGGCCGCGGCCGTCCTGGGCCGGCTGCGTGCCTGGATCGCCAAGGCGCCGATCGAGCCCCAGCGCCTGTCGATCAACGGGCTGGCCGAGGAGGTGGCGCGCATGCTGCGGATGGAGCTGCGGCTGCGCGAGGCGGAGCTGGTGCTTCAGCTCGGAGACGGACTGCCCGATGTCCAGGCCGACGGGGTGCAGATCCAGCAGGTGGTCCTCAACCTCGTGCTCAACGCGCTGGATGCGATGCAGCAGTTGTCGCCGCGCCGGCGCTGCGTCACGCTGCGCACCGAGCGCAATGTGAAGGGCGGCGTGGACGTGTGCGTGGCCGACCAGGGGCCGGGCCTGTCCGGGGTGCCGGCCGAGCGGCTGTTCGAGCCTTTCTTTTCCACCAAGCCGCAGGGCCTGGGCGTGGGCCTGTCGATCAGCCGCAGCATCGTCGAGCACCATGGCGGCACGCTGCGGGCCGAGACGCCGGTGCACGGCGACGGCGCGGTGTTCCGCTTCACGCTGCCCGCGGCTTCGGGGGGAACACATGACGCCCATGCTGCATCTGGTCGATGACGACGACAGCTTCCGCACGGCGCTGGCGCGGCTGCTGCGCGCGCTGGGCCACGAGGTGAAGGAATATCCCGACGCCCAGGCCTTTCTGGCCGCGACGCCCACCGGCGCGGGCTGCATCCTGCTGGACGTCTACATGCCCGGGCTGTCGGGCCTGGGACTGCAGGCCTTGCTGGCCGAGCGGGGCGTCACGCTGCCGATCATCTTCATCACCGGCCATGGCGACATCCCGATGGGCGTGCACGCCATGCGCGCGGGCGCGGAGGACTTCCTCACCAAGCCGGTGGGCCGCGCGGCGCTGAGCCAGGCCATCGCGCGCGCGCTGGAGCGCAACGCCCGCGCGCGTGCCGCCGCGCAGGCGCAACGGGAGGACGAGGAACGCCTGGCCCGACTGAGCCCGCGCGAGATGCAGGTCGCCAGGCTGCTGGCGCAGGGACTGCTGAACAAGCAGGTGGCCTTCGAGCTGGGCACCACCGAGCGCACGGTGAAGGCGCACCGCGCCAGCCTGCTGGACAAGCTGGGCATCCGCTCGGTGGCGGAGCTGGCGCGCCTGCTGGACCGCGCCGCGCCGCCTTGACGCCTACCGGCCGCGGTCCACCGGGTCCGCGATGAAGCGGTGATCCACCGCCCCGAACACCGAGCCGCCCTGGGCGTCCAGCACCTCGAAGCGCAGGCGCTCGCCCACGCGCAGGAACGGCGTGCGCGGCTCGCCATGCTCGATCACTTCCAGCGCCCGGCGCTCGGCGAGGCACGCCGAGCCGACCTGCCGGCAGTCCCGGTTGGACACCGTGCCCGAGCCCAGGATCGTGCCCGCGCGCAGGTTGCGGTTGTAGGCCAGGTGCGCCAGCAGCTCGCCGAAGCTCCAGTCCATCTCGCGGCCGTTGGGGTGGCCGAACCACTCGCCGTTGCGGCTCACGCGCAGGTCCAGCGTAACGCGCCCATCGGCCCAGGCCTCGCCCAGCTCGTCCGGCGTCACGGCCACCGGCGCGAAGGCCGTGGCAGTCTTGGCCTGGATGAAGCCGAAGCCCATCTGCATCTCGCGCTGCAGGTGGCCGCGCATGCTCACGTCGTTGAGGATGGTCACCAGCCGGATGCGCGACTGCGCCTGCGCAGCGCTGCTGCCCATGGGGATGTCGTCCACGATGACGGCGTACTCGCCCTCGAAGTCGCCCTGGTCGGCTTCAATGAGCGGGTAGTCGTCGCACGGCCCGGCGAAGTCGTCCGCCTGGCGCTGGATGAGGATCGGCACGCCGGCCGGGCGCTTCACCGTCAGGTGGTAGGCCCGCTCCATGATGTCGCCATGGTTCAGGAAGGCAGAGGCGTCCACGAACTGGTGCGTGCGCGGCAGGGGCGCTATGGCCTGTGACGGGTCGAAGCTGCAGGCGTCGGCCGCGCTGCCGGCATTCAAGGCGGCGTACAGCGCGCGCAGCTCGGGCTCGACCCAATGCCAGTGCTCGATGGCGAACTGCATGGTGGGTGCGACCGCAGCCGCGCTGACGGCCTGCTGGAGATCGCGGGAGACGACGACGAGGCGGCCGTCGCGGTTGCCGTTGCGCAAGGTGGCAAGTTTCATGGTTCAGTGGGCTCACAAGGGTTGGATGGCACGGCGCACCAGCGTGGGCAGGTCGCTGTCGTGACGGAAGCCGACGGCATCAGCGGCCGGCGTACGCAATGGGGGGAAACGGCCGAACAGCGCCTCGATGCGTTCCTGCGGCGCCCAGCGCACCAGCTCGTGCACCTGCGCCCCGTGCACCGCTGCGACGGCATGGACCAGCTCGCCCATCGTGAAATGCAGCGTGGGCAGCAGCAGGCCGCACCGCGGCGGCAGGCATTCGGCATCGACTTCGGCCGCGTGCAGCAAGTTGTCCACGACGTTGTGCACGGACGAAGCCCAGGTGGCCGCATTCGGCGAGGTCGGGCAGGTGAAGGAGCGTCCGGCCGCCAGCTCGCGAATGAGGTCGCTCATGAAGGCGGAGAGCTGGCCCGTGCGCGCGGGTGGGCGCGCCAGCACACCGGGCAGGCGCAGCGAGACGCCGTCGATCCAGCCGCGGCGGCTGAAGTCGGCGATCTGGATCTCGCTCATGAGCTTCTGGGCGCCGTAGCTCATTTGCGGATTCGGGGCGGTGTCGTCGTGCACCAGCGCGGGCAGCGGCGAGCCGTACACGGCGATGGTGCTGGCGAACACGAAGCGCGCCACGCCCGCGCCGCGCAGCGCCTGGGCGCGCGCTGCGTCGAGCAGGTGTTGCGTGCCCCACAGGTTCACGTCGCGCGCCAGTTCGTACTGCTGCTCGGCCGTGCCGCCGGGGATGCTGGCGAGGTGGAACACCACGTCCACCGGCTGTTCGAAGGCGCGCGCGGCCAGGCCCGCGTCGGCGATGCTGCCGGCGAGCTGGCGCGCCGCGCCGGTGGTGGAGGCGGGGAAGCCGACATCGAGCAGCGTCAGCGCATCCAGCGGTCGGTGGCCGCTGCCGTGGTCGCGCAGCAGCCGCGCGACCAGCGCCTGGCCGACGAAGCCGGCCGCGCCGGTGACGAGAACATGCATGGGTTGCTTTCCTTGGGTTCTTAGCCGGGGGGCGTTGCGGCGGCCTCAGACCGCGCCGGACAGGGGCTCGGGTGTCATGGGAGCGCACGCATCCGGGGCGGGCCGCGTTCCTGGCGCGGCTGCCGGCTCATCCGGCGCCACCAGCGCGTTGTGAATTTCGACGATGCGCGAGAGTTGCTGCGACAGCTCCCGCATCTGCCACAGCGCCGAGGCCGCCAGCAGCAGCAACATCGCCACCAGCGCGCCGAAGCTCAAGGCCATGCGGCGGCGCAAGCTCAGACGCAACGATGAACAGTCCATGGGAGTCTCCCCCGTGAGCGGCCGCATTGCGCGGCTCGTTGTGTCACTGCCCGTCGGAAATCAGCGTGCCGCCGTCCACGACGAGGTTCTGTCCGGTGATGAAGCCGCCGGCGCGGCTGGCGAGCATGGCCACGACGCCGGCCACTTCATGCGGCTCGCCCACGCGGCGCAGCGGCGTCAGCGCCAGGCGGCGTTGCATAAAAGTCTCGTCGCCCAGGAGCCCGGTGGACAGCGGCGTGCGGATCAGTCCTGGCGACACGGCGTTGACGCGCACACCCCGGGGGCCCCACTCCACCGCCAGGTTGCGCGCCAGCTGCGCCAGCGCCGCCTTGGACAGGCCGTAGAGGCCGATGGACCTGTTGCCACGCAGGCCCGCGATGCTGGACATCAGCACCACGCTGCCGCCACCTTGCCCCGCGATGGCCGGCAACAACGCGCTGGTCAGGCGCGCGGCACTGCGCAGGTTCACCTCGAACACGCGCTGCCAGTCCTCGTCGCTGGCTTCGGCCAGCGCAGTGGCCGGGCCCTGGATGCCGGCGTTGCACACCAGCGTGTCGAGGCGGCCACGCCAGGCCAGCGCGGCCTCGGCCAGCCGGGCGACGTCGGCGGGCTGGCCCACGTCGCAGCGCAACGCCAGCGTGTCATGGCCCGCTTCGCGCAGCGCCGCGGACGCTGCCTCGCAGCGGGCCTCGTCCCGGTCTGCAAGCACCACGGCCGCACCCTGGGCGGCCAAGGCCTGCGCGATGCCCAGGCCCAGGCCCTGGGCGGCGCCCGTCACCAGCGCCACCTGGCCGTGCAGGTCGAACAGCCCGGCGGCCGGGGACTCGTTCCGGCTCATTCGACCGTGACTCCCGCCGTGCGGATGACCTCGCCCCAGCGGGCCGTCTCGGCACGGATGAAGGCTGCAAAGGCTTCGGGTTCCTGGGGTGCGACCGCCAGCCCCAGTTCGCCGTAGCGCTGTGCCACCTCCGGCGACCGCAGCGCATGGACCACCGCAGCGTGCAGCCGGCCCACCACCGGCGCCGGCGTGCCCTGGCGCACCACCACGCCGGTCCAGCCCGGTGTGTTGAGCTGTGGCAGTCCGAGCTCCGCCATCGTCGGCACGCCCGGCAGCTGCGCCACGCGCCGGTCGCTGCCCACCAGTGCCAGCGCGCGCAGCTTGCCTTCGCGCACCAGCGGCAGGCTGTTGGCGATCACGTCCAGCATCAGGTGCAGGTGCCCGCCCATGAGATCCTGCACCGCGGGCGCCGCGCCCTTGTACGGCAGGTGGTTGAAGCGGCCTCCGGTCTGGCGCTTGAGCATCTCGCCCCAGATGTGCGGCTGGCTGCCCACGCCATAGGAGCCGTAGTTCAACCCGTCGCCGCTTCGCGACGCGGCCAGCAGGTCGGCCCAGGTCTTGAACGGGCTGCTGGCCGGGACCACCACCAGCAAGGGCGAGGTCAGCAGCCGTGTCAGCGGCGTGAAGTCCTTGAGCGTGTCGTAGTTGAGCTTCGGGTAGAGGCCGGCGTTCATCGCGAAGGGGCCCAGGTCGCCGTAGAGCAGCGTGTGGCCGTCCGCCGGCTGCTGCTTGACGTGGGCCGCCGCGATTTGGCCGCCCGCGCCGGGCTTGTTCTCGACGATCACCGTCCGGCCGAGCTGGCCTTCAAGCTTTTGTGCCAGCAGCCTGGAGAGCGCGTCACCGAAGCCGCCGGGCGGGTAAGGCACGACCCAGCTGACGGGCCGGCTGGGAAACTCGCCCGCCTGGGCCAGCGCCGCGCCGGCCAGCGGCCAGGCCAGCGAGGCGGCCATGAAGGAACGCCGCGTCGTCATGCCCGCACCTCCAGGGCTTCGCGGATAGCGGGGTCGTAGGCGCCGTCCACCAGCACGAACAGCATGCGGCACGGCTTGCCGGAGCGGTTGGCCCAGGCGTGGTTGGTGCCGCGCTGCACGACCACGCTGCCGGGCTTGAGCAGCACCTCGGCGTCATCGAGCACGAGCGTCATCTCGCCCTCGATGACGATGCCGTAGTCCACCGACTCGGTACGGTGCATCAGCGGGTGCGGCGAGTCGGCCTTCACGGTGGAGGCGGCCTGGTCGCCGATCTGCGAGAAGGCCTGCCCCATCCGGGCCGCACCCTGGGCCAGGAACTCGGCCGTGTCGGGCGGGATGTCCACGAAGCGCATGCGCGTGCCCTGCTTGGGCGGCGGCAGCATCAGGGAGCCAACGGTGGGGTCGGCGCCGTTGTCCACCGGCGCGGGGCTGCCGCTGGTGGCCCAGACCTCGTGGAACACGGTGCCGGGGATGGCCCGGACCTCCTGCACGGTGGACAAGGGCCCGTTGCTGGCAAGGATGGCCTTGCCTTCGGCATCGTGGCCGGTGACGACGCGGTGGATGGGGGGAAAGCTCATGTCGAGGGCTCTCTTGGGTCAGTCTTCGAGGATGGCCACCGCGCGCGTCCAGCCGGCCGAGGCGCCGCGGATCTTGTGCGGGAAGCAGGAGACGAGAAAACCGTGCGGCGGCAGGGATTCCAGGTTGTGCAGCTTCTCCAGGTGGCAGTAGCCGATGTCGCGCCCGGCCTTGTGGCCCTCCCAGATCAGGCTCTTGTCGCCGGTCTCGGCAATCTTCCTGGCGGTGTACGAGAACGGCGCGTCCCAGCTCCAGGCGTCCGTGCCCGTGAGGCGCACGCCGCGCTCCAGCAGGTACATGGTTGCCTCGTAGCCCATGCCGCAGCCGCAGAGCAGGTAGTCCTTGTGGCCGTAGCGGGAGCCGGCGCGGGTGTTGACCACCACGATGTCCAGCGGCTGCAGCTCGTGGCCGATGCGAGCCAGCTCCGCCTGCACGTCGGCCGCGGTGGCGACGTAGCCGTCGGGAAAGTGGCGGAAGTCCAGCTTCACGCCCGGCTGGAAGCACCACTCCAGCGGTACCTCGTCGATGGTCATGGAAGGCTTGGCCTCGCCCAGCTTGCGGTCCATGGTGGAGTGGAAGTGGTACGGCGCGTCCAGGTGCGTGCCGTTGTGCGTGGTCAGCGTCACCCACTCGGCTGCGGCGGCCTCGCCGTCCGGATAGTCCTCGGCCTTCGTGCCGGGCAACATGGCCATGAACTCGGGCAGCGTGTCGGCGTGCTTCTGGTACGTGATCTTCGGAGCCAGCGGCGGCGGATCCGACAGCACGTCGTTCTCCAGGTAGATGGACAGGTCGATCAAGCGACGCCGGGGATGGCGGGTCATGGAGTTCTCCTTGTGGTCGTTGTGCGGGGAAAGCCGGGCGCTCAGGCGGCACGCAAGGCGGGCACCGGCGCACGGGCACGGCTGAAGCACGCCACGGCAATGCAGGCCATCGCTGCGGCGGCCAGTCCCAGGCTGCCGTAGCCCTGGAACTTGACCAGCGTGCCGCCCAGGACCGGGCCGATGGCCGAGCCGACCATGAGCATCGCCGGCGTGGCCGCCAGCACGCGTCCGCTGGGGTCGAGCCTGGCGATGAGGCCGAAGGCGTAGGTGTGGGTGAAGATCATCACGGCGGCGAAGAAGGCTGCCGCGCCGGCGTAGGGTGCGAAGGTGGTTGACTGCGCGATGGTCAACGCCAGAGCGGCCTGCACCATCGGCCCGGCCAGCACGACGTGGCGCGCCTGCACCCGCTGCTCCAGCGCCGCAGCCAGCGCGGCTGGGAACAGGTTGACGATGCCCAGCGCGATCAGCACGCCGGTGACGGCTTCCAGTCCGAAGCCCCGGTCGGCGCCGATGCGCTCCAGGAAGCTGAAGACCATGGCCTGCACCACCGTCATGCAGCTGATGCCCAGCGCGCCGAACCACACCGCCGTGCCGATGCGGCCCGTGGACGGGCCACCCGCCTGGCGTGCATCCGCTTGCGGCGGCAACGGGAACAGCGCAGCGCAGACGAGCGCGGCCACCAGCATCACGCCGCCGAACACCATGAACAGCACCGGGCCGCCGGCTGCCGCCACCAGCTTCGGCGTGGCGCCGAGGAACACCACGGCGAACAGTCCCAGCGCGATGCCCACGAGCGCGAACAGCCGGTGCGGCCGCTGGCTGCGGGCTATGGTGCCGTGCGTGAAGCTCAGGGCGCAGGCCGCGCCCACGCCAGCGACGACATGCAGCAGCGCCATCGCCGCATACGCGGCGGTGAAGGCCACGCCGATGAAGGCGGCGCCCGCCACCAGGAATCCCAGGGTCGCGGCGCGCCGCGCGTGAAGCCGCTGCAGGCGCGGCGCGAAGAACAGGCTGCTCGCCACCGCCCCCACCAGGAAGAGCGTGGCCAGGCCGCCGGCCTGCTGGGGGTCGAGCCCATAGTGGGCGATCAGCGTGCCGACCCACACCGGCAGGGCCACCAGGTCCACCATGCCGGCGCAGTGCGCCACCATCAGCGCCGCTCGCCCGGGCCAGCGTTCCGTACTCGTCGTCGTCATGACGCTGCTCCGGTCCGGCTCAGATCGGCGCCGCCAGGGCCATCATGGACTCGCGCATGATGCGGGCGTGCTCTTCCTTGTCGCCGCCGGCCATCTCGATCTCGCCCAGGCGGCCGGAGTTCTCCACCACCATGCGGCAGCGTTCCCAGCGCCGGCGCTGGAAGGCCTGCAGCGCCTCCTCCACATGGCCGCCGCGGCCCAGCTCCTCGGCCAGCACGACGGCATCCTCGATGCCGATGCACGCGCCCGAGGCCAGGTGCGGCGTGGTGGCATGCACCGTGTCGCCGATGAGCACGACACGGCCGTGGTGCCAAGGCTGGGGCATCAGCAGGCCTTCGAGCGGGCGGAACACGATCTGCGAGCGCTCGTCCAGGCTCTCGCGAATGGCGCGCAGCAGCGGCGCGCTGAAGTCCTCCAGCAGCGCCGACATCAGCCGCGGGAAGTCCTGGGGATCAACCCGTTCGTTCACCGGCCGGTGCTCGGTGATGAACATGTACATCTCGGTGGCCGAGACCGGGTTCACGCCGGGCTTGACCTTGGGGCCTATCCACATCATGGCCGTGTTCACCTCGGCCGGGCGCGGCAGCACGGCGCGCCATACCGCCTGCCCGCTGTAGCGCGGCCTGGACGCGGTGGGAAACACGCTCTCGCGCACCTTGGAATACAGGCCATCGGCGCCGATCACCAAGTCGTAGCGCCCGCGGCTGCCGTCGCTGAAGGTCACTTCCGCACCTTCGGCGTCCTGCTCGATGGCGCTGAAGGTGCAGCCCAGGCGCACGCTCGTGCCCGAGGCCCGTGTCGCGTCGGCCAGGATGCGGGCGAGCACCGGCCGCATGATGGCGCCGCCGCCAGGCACGTCCGCACCGGCGATGCGCGGCGTGGGCAGCACGCCGATGGGCGTGCCGTCAGGCCGGAAGATCTCCAGGCCGTCGGCCGCGTGCCCCTGGCGCATGAACTCGTCGAGGATGCCCAACTGCCGGAAGGCGCGCAGCGTGGCGCCGCCCAGGCTGATGCCGGCGCCGTAGGAGCGCCAGCCGGGGTCGATCTCTACCAGGTCCACCGCCACGCCCTGCTTGCGCAGTTCAATGGCCGCGGACATGCCCGAGAAGCCGCCGCCGATGATGAGGATCTTCCTTGCCGCGCAAGTCATGGGTTCGTCTCCTGAGATGTGTTGGTCGCGAGATGGATCTCGCCGTCGATGTCCCGGATCGGGACCGGCGTGAGCGCCTGGCCCAGGCAAGGGCCCAGGGTGCAGACGCCGGTGGCGATGTCGAAGCGGGCGCCGTGGGCATGGCAGACGATGTGCTGGCCGTCGCCGCTGAGGTAGGCATCCTTGCGCCAGGCCATGGGCGCGCCCGCCCAGTGCGGACAGGCGTTGCGCCAGCCATGCAGGCCCTGCCGGCGCACGATGAACACCGTGTCGCGCCCATCCCCCCAAGGGTCGAAGCCGCGCGAGCTGCCTTCGCGCAACTCGTCGAGGCGGCAGAGGCGGATGGTGTGCATCAAGGCCGGCCCCGGGGTCAGTGGTCCACGGCCACGCGTTCCGGTCCCGGGGGCGGGCCGCCCGGCGCCCACTTGTCGCGGTGCTGGAACAGGAACAGCTGCGAGGCGTCCGCGCCCATGGGCGCCACGCGAGCCTGCCAGGCACCGTCGTGCAGGTCCATGTCGGCGTCGTACTCGACGTGGCAGCCCAGCGGGCTGTTGAAGTACCAGAACCAGTTGGAGCCGAAGAGGTGGCGGCCCGGCCCCCAGAAGGACTCGTAGCCCTTGTGCACGAAGCGGGTGCCGGCCTGCATGACCTCGGTGGGCCCGCCCATGTGGAAGGTGAAGTGCTCGATGCCCTTCATGAACGGCGGCGTCTGGATCAGGAACAGCGTGTGGTGGTCCTGCGTGCCGGCCGGGCGCAGGAACGGGCCCACACCGGTGAAGCGGTCGGTGCAGACGAAACCAAGGCGGGCGTAGAAGGCCTCGGCCTTGGCCGCGTCGGGCACGAAGTACACGACGTGCGAAAGCGTGCGCGGCACGATCTCCGCCTTCGGGTCCACGCCCAGCGCGTTGGCCGGGCGCTGCGCCGGCGCGCCCGGCGCGTTCACGCGCTCGCCAGGCAAGTCCAGCGGGCGGCGCACCGTGACCTGGAAGGCCAGCGCAAAGCCCATGTCGTCCAGCGCGCGCACCACGCCACCTTCCCGCCGGACCTTGCGGTCCTTGGCCAGCTCGGCGGCGATGGCGTCGAGCGCAGCCTCGTCGGCCACGCCGTACACCGTCTCGCGCAGCATGCTGGCCGTACCCAGCGAAGGCGGCAGCGCGGGGTCGTCCTGGTGGCGGATGACGATGGCTGTGCCATCCATCGCCTCGAAACGGCCGCCCCCCGCGTCCGCGCCGGCCGGCACCAGGCCGTAGTCGATGAGGTACTGGCTGCAGGCGGCCACGTCGTCGACGCCGAAGACCAGGGCGTCGGGCCCGATGATGTTCATGGGTTGTCTCCCGTTGGGTGTGTGGTGAGAGGAGTCAGGCGGTGCGGGCGCCCAGGGTTTCGGCAACCCAGTCGGCGATGTACTGGCCGGCATTGATGCTGTTGTCGAAGCTGGAGTGCTGCACGCCGCCCTCGCGCTCGGTGAACACCTTCAGCTCGCGCTTCGGCGCGTTGACCAGCTGCTCATAGGTGCGCTGCGCCCACTTGAGCGGAATCTGCGAGTCCTTCTCGCCGTGCGTGACCAGGAACGGCACCTTGATCTTCTCGACCACGCCGTCCAGGTGGACGTTCTCCGCGATGCGCATGAAGTCGTCGATGTCCTTGGCACCCCAGACCCATTGCACGTGCGCCCAGTAGTGCGGCACGGGGAGGCTGCCTTCCTTTTCCAGGCGGCGCTTCTGCACGTCGCGCCAGTCATGGTTGGCACCCCACGCCACGCCGCAGGCAAAGCGCGGCTCGAAGGCCACGGCGCGCGGGCAGTAGTAGCCGCCCAGAGACACCCCTTCCAGGCCGATGCGCCTGGCATCGACGTCTTCCCGCGTCTCCAGCCAATCCACCACGCGGCTGGCCCAGTGCTCGCTGTCGAAGCGCGCGGTCATGCCGTGCAGGCGCAGCGCCTCGCCGGTGCCGGGCTGGTCAATGACCAGCGAGGACACGCCGCGCCTGGCCAACCAAGCCGGCAGTCCCACGCGGTGCTTCATCTCCTTGGTGGAGTCCAGACCGTTGACCTGCACCAGGATCGGCGCCGGTCCCTGCACGCCCTCCACGCGCACGTACAGGCCCGAGATCACCTTGCCTTCGTAGGGAATCTCGACGCGCTCGCAGTTTTCCTTCGACAGACGGATGCCGCGCGCGAAGACTTCGAGGAAGGGCTGGTACAGCGCCAGGCGCCCCGGCGCGCCATGCGCCTGCAGCCGCTCGCAGGTGATGAGGTACGTGGCGGCGCGGTTGTACTTCTCGCCGGCCGACAGCAGCCGCCCGCGGGCCTCGTCCTCCTCGGCCAGCGCGCACAGCTTGTCGGCCATCTTCGACCACGTCTCGCGGAATGCCTGGGTGCCTGCCGCATCCGGCGCTTTGGACGCCTCCTGCAACGGCGCGCACATCTCTTCGATCTCGCCAATCCTGGCGCCCATTTCGATGGCCAGATCGACGGACAGGTTCCAGACGTAGTTGGTGGGGAAGTACTTGAACATGGTCGGTTTGCTTGGGGAGAAATGGACGATCAGTGAGTGGACGCAAGGCTAAAGAGGAGCGCCGCATCTGAAAAATTGAACATTTCCATTCGCGGTATCGATCTCCGAAATACTTCCAGGGTTAACCCGCGACCGAAGAATGAACGTGCCGATGCCACGATCGCTGGAGCGGCAAAAGGTTGCCCACGCAGCTAAATCGAACGCGTATGGCATTGGCGGATGAATGGGGTACGGCTCCGTGCAGGCCGCCCGAGCGCGCGGCCATGCCTGCTTCAGGCAGGCGGCACGAGGTGGGGCATCAATGCACCGATGACCTGCGGCGGCGGGCGTCCAGACTGAGCCTAAATCCGGCGGTTGCCGCCGTGTGAATCAGCCAGCGGGCCAATGCTGACAAGCACTTGGCTCGGTCAGGCAGACTCACCCGATGGGTGAAGCAAGACGCAAGCGGGCCTTGGCCCTGAGA
>JAEYPG010000276.1 GCA_023410975.1 Pseudomonadota bacterium | reverse complement strand
GCCCGGGGCCGAGGCGCTCAAGGCGCTGCTGTCCACGCACCAGGCGCTGCTGGTGCAGATCGACGAGTACGGCTCGCGGCTGGCGGCGCCGCTGCGCGGGCTGCTGCAAAAGCGCATCGACGACCGGCGGCAGAAGCTGGTGCTGCAGCTCGGCGGCGGCGGGCTGCTGCTGCTGGGCGCGCTGGCCTACGCCTGGGCCGCGGCGCGCCAGATCCTGCGGCCGCTGCAGCACATGGCCGACGTGGCGCGCGCGGTGCGCCGAGGCAACGACCTCAGCCGCCGCATGGAGTGGAACAGCCGCGACGAGTTCGGCACCGTGGCGCAGGCGTTCAACCACGTCCTGTCGAGGCTGGGCAACCACCACCAGGAGCAGCAGCAGCTCAGCGACAACCTCAACGCGCTGCAGGCGCGGCAGCGGCTGGCGGACATCACGCCGCTGCCCATCATCGTGACGGCGCTGCCCACGCACGAGCTGCTGCACGCCAACGGGCCGGGGCTGGCCTGGGTCGGCCAGCGCCACAGCGATCCGCTCAGCGCGGGGCTGGAGCCGGTGGTGCGCACGCAGATCCAGCGGCTGCTGGCCGAGCGCGGGCAGGTCGACGAGCTGGAGGTGCGCTGGCACGGCGGTGCGCACCAGGGCTGGGGCGTGCTGTCGGCGCGGCGCGTGGCCTACGAGGGGCGCGATGCCGTGCTCACCGTGTTCACGCCGGTGGACCAGCTCAAGCGCACCGAGCAGGGCCTGTCGATGTGGATGCAGGTGTTCGAGATCGCCACCGAGGGCCTCGCGATCTGCGACGCCTCGCGCCACGTGGTCTCGCTCAACCCGGCGCTGTGCCGGCTCACCGCCTGCCGCACCGACATGGTGGTGGGGCGCGGGCTGGAGCAGCTGCTGTCCGAGGACATGGGGCGCGACTTCATCGAGCGGCTGTGGCGCGTCATCGAAACGCAGGGCCGCTGGCAGGGCGAGGTGTGGCTGCACCGGCCCGACGGCAAGACGGTGCCGGCCTGGCTGTCGGCCACCGTGGTCAGCGAGGGCGAGGCCTCCGGCACGCCGCGGCGCTACACCATCTTCAGCGTCCTGGACATCAGCGAGCGCAAGGCGCAGGAGCAACGCATCCGCTACCTGGCGCACCACGACGCGCTCACCGGGCTGCCCAACCGGGTGCTGTTCGTGGAGCGGCTGCGGGCCATGGTGCAGCGCGCGCGCCAGGGCGAGCAGCAGGTGGCGGTGCTGTGCATCGACCTGGACCGGTTCAAGCACGTCAACGACACGCTGGGCCGCCCGGCCGGCGACGCGCTGTTGCGCGCGGTGGCGCAGCGGCTGCTGGAGACGGTGCGCGGCGGCGACGTGGTGTGCCGCCTGGGCGGCGCGGAGCTGGGCGTGGCGCTGGGGAACATCCGCGACGGCGAGGAGGCGCTGCGCCTGGTGGAGCAGCGCTTCCTGCCGCAGCTGCGGCATCCGCACGCGGTGGGCGGCTCCGAGGTGCACCTGAGCTGCAGCGTGGGCGTGGCGCTGTGCCCGCCCGAGGAGGAAGTGGACGAGGCCATGCGCCGCGCCGACGCGGCCATGATGCAGGCCAAGGGACGCGGCGGCGATGCGGTCTGCCTGTTCACGGCCGAGCTGCACGAGCGCGCGCACCGGCGCGTGCTGGTGGAGGTGCAACTGCGCCAGGCGCTGGAGCGCAGCGAGTTCACGCTGCACTACCAGCCGCGGGTGGCGGCGCACGACGGCGCGCTGTCGGGCCTGGCGGCGCTGCTGCGCTGGCAAAGCGCGCGGCTGGGCCCGGTGGGGCCGGCGGAGTTCGTGTCGGTAGCCGAGTCCTCGCGGCTGATCGTGCCCATCGGCGCCTGGGTCATCGACGAGGTCTGCCGCCAGCAGGCGCAGTGGAAGGCGCAGGGGTTCACGCCGGTGCCGGTGACCATCAACCTCTCGCCGGTGCAGCTGCGCGAGCCGGGGCTGGTCAGCACGCTGCAGGCGGCGCTGGAGCGCCATGGCGTGGCGCCGCGGCTGCTGGAGCTGGAGCTGGGCGAGTCGGCGGTGATGGAGGACGTGGAGTTCATGCTGCAGCAGCTGCTGGCGCTCAAGCGGCTGGGCGTGGAGCTGGCCATCGACAACTTCGGCACCGGCTATTCGAGCGTGCCGCACCTGCACCGCTTCCCCATCGACGCGCTCAAGATCGACCGCACGGTGGTGGCGGAGCTGGCGCTGGACCCGACGCACCTGGCGGTGCCGCGCGCCATCGTGGGCATGGCGCACACGCTGGGGCTGCGCGTGGTGGCCGAGGGCGTGGAGGACGAGTCCACGGCCATGGCGCTGCGCGGCGTGGCCTGCGACGAGCTGCAGGGCTACCACTATTCGCAGCCGCTGCCGCCGCACGACCTGGAGGCCTGGGTCGCGCAGCAGCAGGCCTCGCAGGCGGCCCGCACCGAGGCCGCCAAGCCCAAGCTGCAGTTGCTGAGCAAGAGCGACGCGGCGTGAGGACGCGCGCCGCGGTCACTGCGCCACCGGGCTCGTCAGCGCCGGAATGGGCACCAGCATGAAGGCGCGCTGGCGTTGAGCGACATGGAGCCGGCCAGGTCGCCGGTGTCGTTGATTTCCGTGGGCACCAGGTTGCCGAACCCTGCCAGGGGTTTGATGATCTGGCGCGTGCCGTTCGCCTTCAGGCGCACGCCCTGTTTCACCCACTGCCCGTTGGCCTGTATTTCCCTGAAGCCGGCAATATCGCCATTGGCATTGATGGCCGTGGCCTGTGACGAGCGGCCACCCCAATTGCCCAAATCGGTCGTCACGCCATTTTGATGGCGGAAGGCATGCGTGATGCCCGGAGATACTTCATGCCAGCCCACCACCACGGAGCTGTTGTTGATGGCCGCGGCATGGCTCTGGCCGCCGATGGGGAAAGGATCGTGGTGATGGCGTTGTTTTTCCAGCGGAATCCCTGGCGGCTGGTGCCCTGCACGTACCAGCCCACGACTTCGCGCAGGCGGTTGATGCCGGTGGCTTCACCCCGGCCGGCAGCGGCGTAAATGCCTCGCCCTCTTCGGCAAATGCCGGCCTGAAAATGGCGGCAGCAGCCAGAAAGGCCGCGAGAAAATGCGGTTCCATTGCGATTTCCCCAGAAGAAGCCCGTCTGTGCGTCAAGATGGGCCAATGCAGGGCGGGCTTTATCCCTGTTTTTCAGTAAATGGGAGGGATTTGCGCCGGCAAGGGCCGTGACCAAGGTTGATGGTATTTCAGGCCAAGAGATCGCACGGCAAATGCCGTTCCCAAAATGCCGCGTGCCTTCTCGGGACTGTTCCGCGGGTGCGCGCGCCGCCGGCCGCCCCTGCTTGGCATGGGGAGCTTCAAAAAAATTTGTTGCGCACGCACCACCGGCGCGCAAATTCGGCTGCGGGTGATGGATACTGTATGAAAACACAGTATTTGCCATCCATGTCCAAAGTCCTGTCCTCGGGCGCCAGCGCTGCCCTGAATTCATTGCCACCGGCCGTGGCGGCGGGTTTGTGGCGGGGCAGTGAGCTGGGGCAGGCCGGCGCGGCCGCCTGGGCCACGGGTTTCGAGGCGCTGGACCGCGAGCTGCCCGGCGGCGGCTGGCCTGGCGGGGCGCTGACGGAGCTGCTGCAGCCGCAGCCCGCCGTGCTGGAGTGGCGGCTGCTGGGGCCGGCGCTGGCGGCGTTGGGCAGTCGCGGGCGGCGCGTGGTGCTGGTG